>JBARYS010000699.1:0-10263 GCA_049648155.1 Catalinimonas sp.
GCGCGTGCTTCGAGAGGCGCTTCATGATCTTATCGGTGCTCCAGGGCGCGGCCGTGAGCTTCCGCTGCTGGTTGGCGTCGCCCTCGATGAAGTACTCGATCTTGCGGAAGACCATCTCCATGAAGACCGTCTGCGGACAGGCCCACCCGCAAAATAGCCGCCCGAAGGCCACCGTGAAGAGAATGATGAAGACCATGAACGTAATCATGGCCAGCCCGAACAAGTGGAAGTCCTGAGGCCAGAACACCTGACCGAAGATCACGAACTTCCGTTCGAAGACGTTCAGCAGCAGCAGCGGCTGCCCCCCGATTTTGACGAAGGGCCCGGCGAAGAACAGGGCCAGCAGCAGGGCGCTGACCGCGATCCGGTAGCGGTGAAAGCGCCCCGACGGTTTTTTCGGGTACACCCACACGCGTTTTCCCCGTTCGTCGACGGTGCCGATTTTATCGCGGTATGCGTGTTCAGGTTGCATGGGTAGTTGGTAGAGGGCTGGGCGCGCCCAGCCCTCGCGTGGGTGATGCGTGTGGGGAATCAGTGTGCCCGATCCATCGCCGATGGGAATTGCCGATTAATTGATGATGGATGCCGTTACGGCGTCTGGGATGTCGTTGGAGATGTATTTGTCGCCCTGGGGCTCTTTTGCGTTGGGTGGGTTGGTGCCTTGCAGCGTCAGGATGTAGCTCGTCACGTCGCGCATGTCGGCGGGCGTGAGCTTCGTCTCCCAGGGGATCATGCCCTTCTGCGGCACGCCGTATTTGATGGTGCGGAACACATCGCCCACGCTGCCGCCGTGGACCCAGTAGGCGTCCGTTAGGTTCGGGCCTACGCCCCCCTCGCCGGCGCGGCCGTGGCAGGCGGCGCAGTTCTGCAGGTAGAGCGTCGCGCCGTGGTCCAGCTCCACGGGGTCTACTGTCGCCACCACGTTCGATTCGTCGATGCTCGCCGCCATCAGCGTCTGGTACTCGCGCATCTCTTCTTCGGCCAGCGTCACCTCCGCAACGTACTCTTCGGCCGAGAGCGGCAGGCTGTCGCTGACGTGGTGCAGGTAGACGTACACGCCCGCGAAGACGATGCTCGCGTAGAAGCCCCACTTCCACCAGGGCGGCAGGTGGTTGTCCAGCTCGCGGATGCCGTCGTAGTTGTGGTCCAGGATAATCTCCTTCTCGCGCGCCACCGGCACGGCGGCCGTCAGCCTCCAGCGGAGGCTCTCCCACCAGGCGGCCCGCCGTTCGGCGACAATCACCTCGGGCACCTCTACTGCCGCCGTTTCAGGGCGCATCATGATCTGCATAATGCGCAGGCAGTAGAACGCCACCGCCAGCACCAGCAGCGAGGTCACGCCCAGCAGCGCGACGATCGCCCAGAACAGCGCCATCTCGGTCGAGGCGTCGGCCGTTGTGTTGGCCGTCTCTTGCGCCCGCGCGGTCCAAGGCAGCAGTGCGCCCGCCGTCAGCATCGCGAAGGTTTTCAGATTACCCACGAGACACCTCCTCTCCGGTCGGGGGTTGGTGATCCGACGTGCTCCGCGTGCCGTCCGCACCGGGCAGGGCGGCCATGTGGTCGACGAAGCCCTTGTCGACGCGCCAGACGTAGAAGAGCAGGCAGCAGAAAAAGAGGAAGAAGATGCTGAACGACACCACGGGCCAGATCTGCACGTCGTGGATGCGCTCCAAGTAATAGGTAAACTTCATGGTTGGGGGCGGTTAAGGTTGTTCGGCGGCTTTAATGTCGGTGCCGAGGCGTTGCAGGTAGGCGATCAGGGCGACGATCTCGCGGTCGGGGTCGGTCTTGATGCCCGCCTCCCGCAGCCCCCCGGCGATGGCGGCCGCTTGGGCCTCGATGTCGGCATGAGCCTGTGCCTCATAGCCCTCGGCGTAGGGCACGCCCAGCGTCCGCATGGCGCTGATCTTGGCGGCGGTCATGGTCGTGTCGAGCTTCTGTTCGAGCAGCCACGGGTAGGGCGGCATCAGCGAGCCGGGCGACATCGTGGTCGGGTCGAGCATGTGGTGGTAGTGCCATGAGTCAGGGTACTTGCCCCCCACGCGGTGCAGGTCCGGGCCGGTGCGCTTCGAGCCCCAGAGAAAGGGGTGGTCGTAGACGAACTCACCCGCCTTCGAGTACTCGCCGTAGCGCTCGGTCTCGGAGCGGAACGGGCGGACCATCTGGCTGTGGCAGTTGTTGCACCCCTCGCGAATGTAGAGGTCGCGGCCGTGCAGTTCGAGCGGCGTGTAGGGTTGCACCGCCGCAATGGTGGGCACGTTCGACTTCACCAGGAAGGTGGGCACCATCTCGATCAGCCCGCCGATCAGGATCGCCACCAGCGTCAGCACCGTGAAGATCACCGGCATCCGCTCTAGCTTGTGGTGCCAGTACTCACCCTTGGCGGCCTGCTTCATCGGTTGCAGCGCCGGAGCCTGCGCTTCTTCGTTGGGCAAGAACGTGCCCCGCTTGGCCGTCTTGAAGAGGTTGTAGACCATCACCAGCGTGCCCGTCAGGTAGAGCGCCCCGCCGAAGGCCCGCATCATGTAGAGTGGCTTGATCTGCGTAACCGTCTCCAGAAAGTTGGGGTAGGCCAGGAAGCCCGCCTCGTTGAACTGCTTCCACATCAGGCTCTGCGTGAGGCCCGCCCAGTACATCGGCAGGGCGTAGAAGAGGATGCCCAGCGTGCCGATCCAGAAGTGCGCGTTCGCCAGACGCTTCGAGTGCAGTTGCGTGCCCCACATGCGGGGGATGAGCCAGTAAAGCATCCCAAAGGTCAGGAAGCCGTTCCACCCCAGGCCACCGACGTGCACGTGGGCGATGATCCAGTCGGTGAAGTGGGCAATGCCGTTCACGTTCTTCAGCGAGAGCATCGGCCCCTCGAACGTGGCCATGCCGTAGGCCGTCACGGCCACCACCATGAACTTCAGCACGGGGTCTTCGCGCACGCGGTCCCACGCGCCGCGCAGCGTCAGCAGGCCGTTGAGCATTCCCCCCCACGAGGGGGCGATGAGCATGATCGAGAAGACCACGCCGAGCGTCTGCGCCCAGTCGGGCAGGGCGGTGTAGAGCAGGTGGTGCGGGCCGGCCCAGATGTAGATGAAGATCAGCGCCCAGAAGTGGATGATCGACAGCTTGTAGGAGTAGACGGGCCGCCCGGCGGCCTTGGGCAGGAAGTAGTACATCATGCCCAGAAAGGGTGTGGTGAGAAAAAACGCCACCGCGTTGTGGCCGTACCACCACTGCACCAGGGCATCCTGCACGCCGGCGTACCACGAGTAGCTCTTCAGCGGCCCCACCGGAATCTCGACCGAGTTGACCACGTGCAGCACGGCCACCGTGATGAAGGTGGCGATGTAAAACCAGATCGCGACGTACATGTGCCGCTCCCGGCGCTTGATGATGGTGCCGATCATGTTGACGCCGAACACCACCCAGATCAGCGTGATGGCGATGTCGATGGGCCACTCTAACTCGGCGTACTCCTTCGAGGTCGTGAAGCCCATCAGCAGCGTCACGGCCGCCGCCACGATGATCGCCTGCCAGCCCCAGAAGTGCGTCCAACTGAGTGCGTCCGAGAACATGCGCGTCTTCAGCAGCCGCTGCATCGAGTAGTAGACGCCCGCGTACATGGCGTTGCCCACGAAGGCGAAGATGATGGCGTTGGTGTGCAGCGGCCGGATGCGCCCAAACGTGGTGTACTGAATACCCAGGTTCAGGTCGGGATAAAACATCTGGATCGCGGCCGTGAGCCCCACCAACATGCCCACCACGCCCCAAAGCGTGGTAGCGATGGCGAAGTACTTGACAATGGTGTTGTCGTAGGCAAAGGTCTCCATTCTGCCGGCCAGGGCGGGGTCGTGCCGGCCCTTAGAATCTTGGACGAGGGTCGCCATGTGTTAATCGTTTTTTGGGGTGGGGGGATCGTCGAACAGCATCCGCACGGAGGGCGTGTAGTCATCGTCGTACTGCCCGTCGTGCGTGGCCCAGAGGAAGGCCCCCAGGAAGCCGGCGGCCACCAACAAACTCACGCCGATCAAGAGTAGTAAGACACCCATTTGCGGAAGAACTTTGCTCGCAAATGTGCCCAGCGGGGCACCTGGCGCGCATGAGGGGCATTAGGCCGGAAGGTGACTTTTGTCAGCAGACAGAGTACCTGACTGCTCAATCACCTGATCGCCGGCTTTCTCTTTTCCTGTGTCTTCACCTTTCTTGCTGCCTTCTACGGCACCGACCGTTCGCTCCGGGCGCAGTTGTATCCAACACGATCAGTTTCCATCGACACACGTGCCCCGTTGAATGGGCATGCCTTTTTGCGAAAGTAGACGCTGCCAAAAGCCAACAGCCAATCAAAACAGCCCCGTCACCCAGACGAACAGCGGCGGGCCGAGCAGCGCGACCGTCGCACCTACCAACGTGAAGTCCTTTTGCCGCAGCCAGCCCGTGGCGTAGGCAATCGCGTTGGGCGGCGTGGAGATGGGCAGCAGCACCGCCGCCGAGGCCGACAGGCCGATCACAAGCGAGACCTGCACGGCGGCGTCGGGCAGCAGCGTGCCGCCCAGAGGCATCAGGATCGTAGCTGCCGCCGTGTTGCTCATGATGTTCGAGAGCACCACCGTCAGGTAGCCCAACGCCAGCAGCAGGAGCAGGCGTGGGCCGTCGGGGTCGAGCGCCATGCGGCCCACCAAGAAGTCGGCCAGGCCCGTCTCACGGATGCCTACGCCCAGCGCCAGGCCACCCGCCACGAGCATCAGCGTGTCCCAAGGTAGCAGACGCACGTGTTCGCCCTGCAGGATGCCCGTCACGGCGAACACCACGATGGGCACGAACGCCACCGCCGCCACGCTCACACCGTGCCAGCCCGAAGTCAGCCAGAGGCCGACGGTCACCGTGAAGGTGCTCATCACGATCCATTGCTGCGGGGTGAAGTGCGTCAGGCGCGTCACGCGGGCGCTCAGGCGGCGCGAGGTCACGGCAGATAGGTCAGTGGCGACGGAATCTACCGACGGCTCTACCAGCGGCAGTTGGTCCAGCTTGCGGGCGTAGCTCTGGTAGAGGATGGCCCAACCCAGCATCACCAGTGCCAGCGACACCGGCACGCCGAACAGCATCCAGTCCAAGAAGGTTAGGTCGGCCCCCGCCGACTGTAGGTAACCCAGCGCGATGGCGTTCGGCGGGCTGCCGATCACCGTGCCCATGCCCCCGAACGACGCCCCCAGTGCGATGCCCAGCGGTAGGGCCCGCCGGAACGGCTCGCCCGCCGGCAATTTGGTTACGAAGGGCGTCACTATCGTCAGCATCAGTGCTGCCGTGGCTGTGTTCGAGATGAACATCGACAGCACCGCCGTGGTCAGCATGATGCCCAGCAGGAAGGGACCGGGCTTGCGCCCGAGCAGTTGCACCATCACGCGCGAGAGGCGCTTGTCAAGGCTCGTGCGCTGGGCGGCCGTCGCCATGAAGAAGCCCCCCAGCAGTAGCCAGATCACCGGGCTGGCCCAGGGGTTGACGAACTGCTCCCAATCGAGCGGATCGGGGTTGTAGGGGCGGAAGCTCAGGAAGAGCAGTTCGAGGCCGATCACCAGCAGCCCCACCGCGAAGGCGGGTACCGCCTCGGTGATCCAGAGGCCGGCGGCCAGCAGCAAGATGATGAGCGTGTGGTAACCGGCGTCCGAGAGGGCGGGAGTGCGCAGCAGCGAGGCCACAGCCACCGCCGCCACGCTCACGACCAGCAACCAAGTAAGTTTCGAGCGCAGCGGCCAGGCGCGCACGACCAGGTGCCGCAGGGCAGCGTACCGGGTGTCCATGATGTAAAGAGATAAGGGAAAGACGGAATTACGCCTCGTGGAAGGCCAGGAGGGGCAGGGTGCTGTGCAGGGCCATCTCGCGCGTCAGGCGGCCGGCGTACTGCTGGTCGAGTTCGTCGTGCTTGCGGGGCATCACCGCCAGCAGGTCGATGGTCTGACGCTCGGCGAAGGCCCCAGCCGCCTGCACCACGTCGTCGGCCTCGATCACGTGAAAGCAGTGGGGAATATCTTCCAGGTCGCGCTCCAACTCCATCGCCACGCGCGTCTTGTCCGGCGGCATGGCGGCGGCGCGGGGCTTCACGTTGACCACGTGCAGCTCGGCGTTGAACATGTCGACCAGCCGCAGCAGCGGCATCAGCGAGCGCGGGTGCTCTACCTGCGAGAGGTCACTCAAAAACGCCACACGGCCGACGTGCGCGGGCTTTGACCCTTCCGGCACGGCCAGCACCGGGCGGTCTACGTGGGTCATCACTTGCCAAGTCACCGAACCGAACGACTCCGGCGGCTTACGCTCACCCACGGTGCCCATCACGATCAGGTCGGCGGCGGCGGCGGTTGCCACCTCACCGACCACTTTTGCCACTTCTCCGGTGCGGATCTCCGTCCGGTAGGTGAGCGTCGTGCCTCCCAGCGCCTGCCGTACGAACGCCTCCATCCGTTCACTCAGCGCGGCCTCGGGTGTCTCTTCCGTGCGCACGTGCAGCACCAGCAGGTCGGCCCCGGTATCTTCGGCCAGCGTACAAGCGAAGCGTAGCGCATTCTGCGCGCAGTCGGTAAAGTCGACTGGAATCAGGATGCGGTGGGCGAGGGGCGGGGCGTAAGCTTCCATAATAAGAGAGGGGTTGGGTTCAAGACTCCAAAGGTGCCGCCGCTCACCAGAGCAAAAGATGACGAAAGTCACCATCGGCGGGCACATTCATCAGGTGAACCCCGCCGCCCGGGCGGTCACGAGCGCGCCTCGGTTAGGCCCAGACAAAGCGCAGATCACCAGGCCCGCAGAAGCCTTGCTTCGCAGATGATACCCCTTGGCGAGGAGCTTGAAGGCTTGGGAGAAAATCTGAGGTTACAAACCTCGGGCGGCGGTTAAGTAGCAGAGCGCAATACTTTGAACGGCGTCACACAAGAGAACCCCGGAGCAAGGGGCGCTCCCATGTAAATTCTGAACGGCGTCACGGAAGAGCACCCCGGAGCAAGGGGGGCACTTCCGTGTAAATCCCGAACGGCGTCACGCAAGAGAACCCCGGAGCAAGGGAGCACTTCCGTGTAAATCCCGAACGGCGTCACGGAAGAGAACCCCGGAACGGGGAGCACTCTGGTGTAAATAGGGGCGCTCCCGTGTAAATCCCAAACGGCGTCACGAAAGAGAACCCCGGAACGGGGTGGCATTATTATAACCGGATCTGCGTCTGGGCCACCACCGTACCCCGGTGGTCTTGCAGCGTGCCGTCGGCGGCGTAGATGGGGCGGTGCTGGTAGTTGAGCGTGAACTTCATGTAATGCCCGCGGAGCAGCCAGTTGACGCCCGCGTTCCAGGCTACCATCGGGTCTTGCAGCGCGTCGTACTCTGCCCAAGTTAGGTCCACGTAAGGTTGCAGCACGCCGTGCGAACCCAGCAGGTCGCGCGGCGCGAGCCAAGCCAAGCTGCCGTACCAGATACGTCCCGTGCCGATCACCGGGAAGGCGTTGCCCGGCCCGTTCAGCACGTCTTCGCGCCCATCTACCTGTGCGGCCCGCTCCGGGGCGGGGTTCATCACGCCTACCTGACGCAGGTAGCGCTCCCCCAGCTCGTAGACGTAGAAGCCCGCGTAGGTGGTCAGCGCCGTGCCACGTGCGGAGTCGAGCGGGGCGTCGTAGAAGATGTCGACGGCCCAGGTGAGCAGGCGGTCACGCACGGTGTCGCCCTTCGCGCCTTGCCACCACACGGCGTCCTGCTGTCGGGCCACTCCCGCGCCGAGGTTGAACACCCGCTTCTTACCCAGGTAGGTGCCGGCGAAGTAAGAGCTGCGGCTGGTCTCTCGGTCGGCCAGCGCGTAGGTCCAGTAGGTAGCGTAGTGCTTGTGCCCACGGCGGGGAGCGAAGCGCGCGGTGGGGGCAATTTCGGGGTCGAACAGCGAGCCCGCCGTCTCGATGGGAAATGGGTCACTTACCGCCGCTCGGTAATTGAAGCGCCGCCAGTGGCCCCGGCCGTAGATCTCGTAGCGCCGCATGATCTGGTCAACGGTGTTGACCGTGGGCAGGTTGAACGTGGGGCTGTCGAGCGTCGTGTTGCTCCACGACGAGAACGCCGCCAGCCGCCCGAAGCCACCCCAGCCGCCCAGTCCGCCGCCGACGAAGAGTGTGGGGCCGCGCTGCCCTTCGAAGAGCGCCCACTCGATCAGGGCGTCGTGGATGAACATCCCGCGTTGTCGGGAGGCCAACGCCGTGAGGTTGTTCTGCCCAAACTGCACGTAGGCGTACGTCCGGTCGGTAATTTGGGCCTTCACCACCCCCCGGATGCGCCGGATGCCCGCGTCGATGCTGTAGGGCAGCGGCTCGCCCGAGAGCGTCGTGCCGGGGTTGCTTTGATTGTAACGCCCCCACACCTGTAGCAGGGCGGCGCACTCGACGTAGTGCGTGCCTGATTCGTTGAGCGAGAAGCGCAGGGGGCGGTCTTGTGCCGCGACCCCTCCGGTCAGCAGGCACAGCCAAACGATGCCGGCTTTGGGGAGATTCCACATGGTACGTTGAGAGATTACGATCGGAATAGACGGCGGTCCGTCAGATGGACGGCGGCCGTCACGAAGCCCACCACGGTTACCGAACTCAGCGGCATCAGCACGGCGGCCACTACCGGCGTGAGCAGTCCGCTCACGGCGAACGAGAGCCCCACCGCGTTGTAAAGAAAGGAGAGCCCGAACGCTGCCAGGGTGATGCGGCGGCTCGCCCTCGCCAGGCGTAGAAAGCGGTCCAGATGCGAGAGCTGCCCGGCGTCCAGAATGGCGTCGCAAGCAGGCGAGAAGCGGTAGACGTCGTCGGCGAGGGCCATGCCCACGTCGCTCTCTTTCAGGGCACCCGCGTCGTTTAGCCCGTCGCCGATCATCAAGGTGCGGTGCCCGGCCTCGGTTAACCTCTGGACGTACCCCAATTTATCGAGCGGTGACTGCCTGAAGCGCAGCGACCCGAAGTAGGGGCGGAGGCGCGGGGCGTCGCGGTCGTCGTCGCCCGACAGCAGGTGCGTCTCGTACGCCCGCCGCAGCCCCACCAGCAGCGCTTCCGTGCCCGAGCGGTAGCGCGCCTCGAAGGCATAATGACCCCGTGCGCGCCCGTCGATGGCGACGTAGACGCACGTTCCGTCGGTGGGTGCGGCCGCTACCCCGCAGTGGGCAGCCGAGCCGAGCCGTACGGTCCGCCCCGCCACTTCGGCGACAACGCCCCGCCCGGCGATCTCTTCGAACGCTTCGGGCGACGTGACCGGTTGGCCACTCTTGGTGGCCTCGTACAAACCCTGACTCAGCGGGTGCGCCGAGTTATGTGCCGCCGACCGCACCCAGTGCGCCTCTTCGGCCGATAGCGGCTCGCCGACAAACAAGACGCGCCGCGCCCGGGCGTGGGTCAGCGTGCCGGTCTTGTCGAACACCAAGTGGTCGACCCGGGCGAGGCGTTCGAGCACCCCGGCGTTTTTCAAGTAACAGCCCCGCCGCCCGAAGCGCCGCAGCGTGTGGCCCAGGGCAAAGGGCGCGGCCAGTGCCAGCGCGCAGGGGCAGGCCACGATCAGCACCGCCGTCACGGCCGCCGGCAGGGTGTCGGGGTCGCGCCAGGCCCAGTACGCCGCCGTACCGAGGGCAATGAGTAGCACCACCGCCGTGAAGTGTTTGCCGATGCCGTCGGCCAGCCCCTTCAGGCGGTTGTCTTGCGGCTTCCGGAAGGCGTCTTGATTCCAGAGGCTCGTCAGGTAGCTCTGCGCCACGGCGCGCCGCAGTTCGAGGCGCAGCGGACTACCCTGCTGCCGTCCGCCCGCAAAGAGCTCTTCGCCCGCCCGCTTGCGGATCGGCTCCGACTCGCCGGTCACGAAGCTATAGTCGATGCGCCCCTCGCCGTTCAGCAGCCGGGCATCGGCTGGAATCAGCTCGCCGTGGCGCACCAGCACGCGGTCGCCGGGGCGGAGGGCGTCGAGGGGTGTAGGCACCTCCCGCTCGCCGTCGGCGTGGGCCTCCAGGCGCGTGCTGGTCATCGGAAAGTACGAGCGGTAGTCGCGGTCGTACGAGAGCGCCTCGTAGGTGTGGCGCTGGTACCACTTGCCGATCAGCAGGAAAAAGACCAGCCCCGCCAGCGAGTCCAGGTAGCCCGGCCCCACGTGCCGCAGCACGTCCCAAGCGCTGCGTCCCAGCAGCACGACCATCCCGAGGGCGATGGGCACGTCGAGGGGCAGTTGCTTCCGCTGCAGCCCCCGCCACGCCGCGCGTAAGTAGTCGCTCCCGGCGTAGAAAAAGGTGGGCAGCGC
>JBARYS010000700.1:0-1975 GCA_049648155.1 Catalinimonas sp.
GTCGGGCAGCACGCGCACGCGCAAGTCGACGGCGGGGAAGGTGGCGCGCAGGGTTGCCAGTGCGTCGGGGTGGTCGGTCTCGCCGGCCAGGCGCAGTTGCTCGCCGGTTTCGTCGGCCTCCACCCGGAACAGCGCCGTGCGCGCGTCGGGGGCCCAGACTGCCCGCAGCGAATCGAGCCGCCCTTGCACGGTCGGGCCGTCGTCGATCACCGAAGCCACCGGCCCGCAGGCGACCAGCAGGGCACACCAGAGCCACCCGGCGGCGAGTTGCCTACGCATCGTCGTCGTCCCCGTCATCATCCCCGTCACCGAACGAGAACATGCTGCTCAGCAGGTCCTTAAACTGCAGACCGCGCTCCAGCCGGTTCTTGCTCAGCACCGAGTACTCGGCCAAGCCATGCAGGGCAAACTCCATCATCAGCAGCAGGGCGGGGCGGTCGGCGGGCTTGGTGTGGGCCTTCACCACTGCTTCCAGGCCGGGCACGCCGCGCAGCGCCTTCTCGTACTCCTGGTTGCCGGCATCGTTCATGATGTCGACCGTCTGCCCCTCGCCAAACCAGTCGATGATCTGCTTGTAGGGGTTCTTGTCGCGCTTCTTCTTGGCCTTTTCAGGGTCGGGAAAGTACTGCGTGAACTGCGTGCGGATGGCCTTGCCGATCAGGTTCTGCGCCACGATCAGCGGTCCCTCCTGCTCGCCCTCGTAGACCAGCTCGATCTTGCCCGTGATGGCCGGCACCACGCCCGCAAAGTCGGCGATGCGCACGTGCGTCTCCTTGTCGCCGTTGCGGAGGCTGCGGCGCTCGGCGGCACTCAGCAGGTTCTCGAAGGCCGAGATGGTCAGGCGCGCCGACACGCCGCTGTTGGCGTCGACGTATTCGTTCTCGCGCGCTTCGAAGGCCAGTTGCTCGTTCAGGTCGCGGATCAACTCCTGCACGCCGATGGTCCTCTCCTGCTCGGGTTTCACGTGCGCCTCCTGCCGGGTGATCTGCTTGCCGATCTCGATCGACTTCGGGTAGTGGGTGGTGATCTGGCTCTCGATGCGGTCCTTGAGCGGCGTCACGATTGAGCCCCGGTTCGTATAGTCCTCTGGGTTGGCCGTGAAGACGAACTGAATGTCGAGCGGCAGCCGCAGGTTGAAGCCCCGGATCTGGATGTCGCCCTCCTGTAGAATGTTGAACAGCGCCACCTGGATGCGCGCCTGTAGGTCGGGCAGCTCGTTGATGACGAAGATGCAGCGGTTCGAGCGCGGAATCAGGCCGTAGTGAATCGTCCGCTCGTCCGAGTAGGGCAGCTTCAGCGTGGCCGCCTTGATCGGGTCCACGTCGCCGATCAGGTCGGCCACCGAGACGTCGGGCGTAGCCAGCTTCTCGTTGTAGCGCGCCTCGCGGGCCAGCCAGCCGACGGGCGTATCGTCGCCGTGCTCCTTGAGCTGGTCGCGGCCCTGACGCGAGAGCGGTTGCAGGGGGTCGTCGTTGAGTTCCGTCCCCGCGATCACGGGCACCAGCGGATCGAGCAGGCCGATCATCATGCGGGCCAGACGTGTCTTGGCCTGCCCGCGCAGCCCTAGCAGGTTCACGTTGTGCATCGAAAGGATGGCCCGTTCCAAGTCGGGAATCACGGTGTCCTCGTAGCCGTAAATACCGGGGAAGACCGCCTCCTTACGGCGCATCCGCACGATGAGGTTTTCGCGCAGCTCTTTTTTAATGGTGCGGGGTTGGTAACCGGCGGCCCGTAGTTCGCCGAGCGTATGGATGCGCCGGAGCTGTTCGGGCTTAAGGTCGCGGTAGTTCATTTTTTAAGTGTCGGGTAGTTAGGATGGAGAAGGGTGGAACCCACTCGCTTGATTGGCATTTCGGTGTTAAGGTCGAGACGGCCGGTTGCTGCCGTCAGGATCGGGACGGTCGGGGGGCGGGGGCGGGGGCGGGGTCGGAATTAAAGTTTAGCCTATAGTCAGTAGAACTTAAAAAGTGCGCTC
>JBARYS010000701.1:0-6468 GCA_049648155.1 Catalinimonas sp.
GCCCAACCTGCTGCCCCGCGATCGGCCCGCCCTGCTGCACGGCAACCTGAGCGGCAGCCACGTGCTGTACGACCGCGCCGGCCCCATCCTGATCGACCCCGCCCCCAGCTACGGACTGCGCGAATCCGAGCTGGCCTGGGTGCAACTGATGGGCCGCTTCGACGAGTCTTTCTTCGACGCCTACACCGAGGCATTTCCGCTGGAACCCGGCTTCGCCGAGCGGCGACCGCTCTACCAACTCTATCCCCTGCTGGTGCTGCTGCTCACCGAGGGCAACGCCTACCGGGGGGCCGTGGAGGCGCTCCTAGGTAAATACGCGTAACTTGGCTTATGGCCGACTGGACCAAAGTTTTAGAAGAGTACTCTTTTTACCTGCGCATTGAGCGCTCGCTCTCGCCGCACTCGGTGGAGGCCTACGGACGCGACGCCCGCAAGCTGAGTGAGTTTCTGGACGTCACGAAGACACCGCTCCCCCCCGAGCGCGTACGGCCGAAAGACCTCAAAAACTTTCTGGTTTATCTGCACAAGACGGGCATGACGGCCCCCTCGCAGGCGCGCACGCTCTCGGGGGTGAAGTCTTTTTTCCGCTACCTGCTGGCCGAAGGCGTGATCACCGAAGACCCCTCGGCACGGCTGCAGGCCCCACAGCGCGCCAAGAAGCTCCCCGAGGTGCTGGAATTTCACGAGGTCGAGCAAATCCTGGCGGCCATCGACCTCTCGCGGCCCGAGGGGATGCGCAACCGGGCGATGCTCGAAACGCTCTACAGCTCGGGCCTGCGCGTGTCGGAGCTGATCGACCTGCGCCTCAGCAACCTCTTCTTCGACGTGGGCTTCCTCAAAGTGATCGGCAAGGGCGACAAGGAGCGACTGGTGCCTGTGGGCGACGACGCGACCAAGTACATCAACATGTATAAGGACGAGATACGCGTACACCTGAACATCCAGCCCGGCCACGAGGACTACCTCTTCCTGAACCGCCGGGGGGCGAAGCTCACGCGCGTCATGGTGTTCGCCATCGTCAAGAAGCTGGCCGCCACCGTAGGGCTCAAGAAGAACATCAGCCCGCACACGTTCCGCCACTCGTTCGCCACGCACCTGCTGGAAGGCGGGGCCGATCTGCGCGTGATCCAGGAGATGCTCGGCCACGAGTCGATCGTCACCACCGAAATCTATACACACATGGACGTTGAATACCTACGGCAGGTGATTCAGGATTATCACCCGAGAAGCTGAGCGGTCGATGATCGATAGCTGGTGCGGGTCTGCCGGCTTTACTGTGTGTCGACTCATCCTCTCAAGTTGGCTGTCAGTATTGAGCGATGATATTCGCTGCGCTCGGTATCGCTATCGAGCACTCATGTTCGACAGCGATACCGATAACCTGGACGACCGTTCCGATGGAGAGCAACCTTCGGCCTCAGTCTTCCGCCTCCGGTCAATCACAGCGGTCTTCGGTCAGACCTCGGCTATCAACCAAAAAACCAACCGCCCGGGCCATTTTGTCGCTACTCCTGCGTACCTTTGCCGCCTTGTTTTCCGGCGGACGGGCTCCGTCACCGACAACCAACAGCTAAAATATGGCGCTTAAGATGAGACTCGCCCGCCGTGGGCGGAAAAAACTGGCGATGTACGACGTAGTCATCGCTGATTCGCGCTCCCCGCGCGACGGCCGGTTCGTTGAGAAGATCGGCGTTTACAATCCCAACACGAACCCGGCTACCGTCGACATCGACGAAGAGAAAGCCCTTACGTGGCTGCAAAACGGCGCGCTGCCCACCGACACCGTGCGGGCTATGCTTTCGTATCGGGGCGTGATGCTGCGCCGCCACCTGCAGATCGGCATCAACAAAGGAGCCGTCACCGTCGAGCAGGCCGAGAGCCGCTACAACGAGTGGAAAGAAACCAAAGAAGCTAAGATCAGCGGTAAGACCGACGCTCTGGTACAGAAGCAAGCGGCCGAACGCAAGGCCCGTCTGGAAGCCGAACGCAAGGTGCAGGAAGACCGCGCCGAAGAGTTCCGCAAGCGCGAAGCCGCCGCTCAGTTGGAAGTCGAAGAGGCCAACAAGGCAGCAGAAGCGCCGGCCGAGGGCGACGAAGCCGCTCCCGCTGCCAAGGAGGGTACAACCGAATAAGCGATGCGGCCGGAAGCGTGTTTTCTGCTCGGCTACGTGCGGAAACCCCACGGCCTGCGGGGCGAGGTCAGTCTTTTTCTGGACGTCGACGACCCCACGCGCTACGAAAAGATGGAATCAGTGCTGGTGCAGCGCTCCGAAGGGGCCGAGGCCACGCCGCTGGTTCCTTTTTTTGTGGAGCACGTGCGCAACACGGGGCGGCAGTTTCTGGTCAAGTTCGCCGACATCGACGACGTGGACGCCGCCCGGGCGCTGCGGGGTTCGGCGCTCTACCTGCCCCTAGAGACACTCCCCAAGCTCGACGACCGGCAGTTCTACTACCACGAGATCATCGGCTTCCGCGTGGTCGACGAGGAGGCCGGGCCGCTGGGTGAGGTGCTCGACGTCTACGACATGGCGATCCAAGATCTGATCGCGATGCGCTACCGCGAGCGGGAAGTGCTCATCCCGATTCAGGACGAGATTGTGGGGCGTGTGGACCGTGCGCGCCGGGAGGTCTACTGCCGACTGCCCCAGGGCCTGCTGGACGTCTACCTCGGCGACGACGCCGACACCCCCGACGACGACGACGAAGCCTGATTCTGCCGTGCGACTCGACATCATCACCGTGCTGCCCCGCCTGTTGGAGAGCCCCTTCGAGCACTCTATATTGAAGCGCGCGCAGGACAAAGGGCTGGTCGAGGTGCACCTGCACGACATCCGCCACCACACCGACCACAAGCACCGACAAGTCGACGACTACGCCTACGGCGGCGGCGCGGGCATGGTGCTGATGGCCGAACCGATTGCCCGCTGTATCCGGGCGTTGCAGGCGCAGCGCTCTTACGACGCGGTGATCTACCTCACGCCCGACGGCGAGCGGCTGCAACAGGGCACGGTGAACCGGCTGTCGCTGCTGAAGAACCTGATCTTGCTCTGCGGCCACTACAAGGGAGTAGACGAACGCGTGCGCGAGCGCTTCGTGACGCACGAGGTCAGCATCGGCGACTACGTGCTGTCGGGGGGTGAACTGGCCGCCGCCGTGCTGGCCGACGCGCTGATGCGCCTGGTGCCGGGCGTGCTGTCGGACGAGACCTCGGCGCTCACCGACTCGTTTCAGGACGGCCTGCTGGCTCCGCCAGTCTACACCCGCCCCGCCGACTTCGAGGGGATGCCCGTGCCCGACGTGCTGCTGTCGGGCCACGAGGCGCGCATCGACGCCTGGCGCACCGAGCAGGCACTGGCCCGCACCCGCGCCCGCCGCCCCGATCTGCTGGGGGAGTAGGCAGGAAAAACCCATCCGATTAAACCGACGTTTTTACGGCCATTGCGCTATATTTGCGCTCCGTTTTACTAAGCCCCCTGGAAATATGAGCGACCTGATCAAATTCATTGAGCAAGACTTCGGCGCGGAGCGTCGGAGCCAGCACCCTACTTTCGGTCCCGGCGACACGATCAACGTCCACGTACGCATCACCGAGGGCAACAAGGAGCGCGTCCAGCAGTTCCAGGGCACGGTCATCCAGCGTCGTAACCCCAACTCCAACGGCGAGACGTTCACCGTCCGGAAAATCTCGAACGGCATCGGCGTCGAGCGGATTTTCCCCATCCTTTCGCCCGCCATCGACAAGATCGAGGTACTGCGCCGTGGTAAGGTGCGCCGCGCGCGTCTGTTCTACCTGCGCGGTCGCTACGGCAAGTCGGCCAAGATCAAGGAGAAGCGTTCGTTCCGTCCGAACAGCAATCAGAACTCGAAGTAACCTTCGCTTCTTTCGCACCCATTTCCCGGTCCGCGAGCGGTTGGTCTACGCACCACCGCTCGCGGACCGGTTTTTTATGTCCAGATGGGTAGGGGCTTTCGCTGGAATCAATCCAACGCATTCGGCGCACGGCGGTAGAACACGAAGCCGTTTCGCTCGCCGAGCTTCTCCAGCCCGCCGACCCCTTCCAGTTCGCGCTGTCGGTTGATCTTGGTCGAGATGTAGAGCGGCTTGTCGATCTCGCCGTGCAGCAGTTGTTGGTGCCAGGCGCTCTTCGACTCGAACTCAGGATAGGTTGGGGCCTCTTCCGGCTGCGTCCGTCCGTAGAACATCGGCACGTAGCTCTTGTAGCCGATGGTAATCCGGTAGGCGTCTTCGTCGGCGTGCGCTTCGAAAAACTCCACCGCTGCCGCCTGCGAGTACTGCTCGACGCGCCCGATGAAGAAGATCAGGATCAGCAGCACCGATACCGCCGTGCCGCCGTAGAGCCACCCGAAGCCCGCCTCGAAGCGCCCCCGCCGCAGCAGCCGGACGCCCGCCGCCACCACACCGATGAAGACCACGCCCGCCACGGCCTCCCAGCCTGTCCAGCGGACCTGCGCCCGCAGGTTGGCCGCCGCGAACGGGTCTTTCGCCAGCAGGGGCGTCAGTAGCTCCTCGGCGCGCATTCCTACGAACGGCATGGCGATGATGATTCCGCCCGCCAAAAGGACGATGGCCAGCAGAGTGGTCGACATCCAACCACGAAAAGGGATGCGCCGCCGCGAGATCTGGTAGGCCGTCAGCGCTGCCAGATAGGTCAGCGGGAAGTAAGCCATCGAAGAGTAGTGGACGATCTTCGACTTGACGATGGTGAACAGCACCAGCACCACCCAGAAGAGGATCACCATCCAGAGGCGGAAGTTTTGCTGCGAGCGGTTCGGCACCGGCATCCGCACGAACGCCCGCAGCGCGAACACCGACGCCGGAAAGCAGCCGAAGAAAAGCACCACGAAGTGGTAGCCGAAGAAGCCCCGGTGGCCGGCATCGGGTGTGCTGAACAAACGGTACTGGTAGCGCACGAACTCCTGCACGAACCAGGGGCCGTTCTTGATGGTCTCGACGCCGTACCAGGTGAGCGTGAGCAGTGCGGTAATCAGCGAGAAGACAATGAACTGGGGCACGCTGACGTAGAGCCGAAACCGCTGAAAAATCCAGTAGATGAAGAAGCAGAGGCAGACGATCAGGTAAGCCACCGGCCCCTTGGTCAGCACGGCCAGCCCCAGCCAGAGCCCCGCCGTGATGAGGTAGAACCAGGGGCCGCGCCGCAGCGGCAGGTCGGTGAGGCCGTCGCGTCGCCAGTGGAAGCGGATGAACTGGTAGAGCGCCAGAAAAATGAAAAGGTTGAACCACGGGTCGATGATGCCCGACTTAAAGTAGAGGTGCGGCAGCACGGAGCCGAAGTAGGTCAGCCCCCAGAGCCACCCGAAACGAGCGTCGTAAAGCGCCTCGCCGACGCGGTAGAGCACCACGAGCGTCGCCACGCCGCAGAGGGCGTTCGGCAGGCGCGCGGCGTACTCCCCCACCCCGAATGCGTGCATGGCGAGCGCCTGCATCCAGAAAAAGAGCGGCGGCTTCTCCCAGAACGGCAGGAAGTTGACGTGAACGCGCAGGTAGTCGTCCATCACGATCATCTCGCGCGAGATCTCCGCGAAGTTGACCTCGTCCCAATCGAACAGGTGGACGCCCCCCAAGAAGGGCAGGAAGAACAGCGCACCGAGTGCGGCCGGCAGCAGGGGAAAAGAGCGGCGCATACTGGACTACCGCTTCGGCTTTTGCTTGCCGCCCAGGCGGTTCAGCAGGTTGCTCACGAAGTCGTCGTTCAGGCCCAGCGTACTCTTCACGCGGCTGTAGAGCGCCACCGCCTGCTTGTCGAGGTAGATCAGTGCTGCCTTGAAGCCGTCCTGCGGGCGAGCACGGTAGTTCGTGGTGCGCTTGCGGGGCGGCGTCTTCTCCTCGGTGAAGTAGTAGAGCGCCACCGACTTACGCGACTCGCCCTCGGGGCACGCCAGTGGCTCGGGCAGGCCGTGAAAAGAGTCCTCGTCGGTGTTGAAAATCACGCACCGGTTGAACGTGGGGGCGATCTTCTGCGCGCAGCGCTTCATGTCGCGCGTCCAGAGTTCGAGGTCGCCCCTGTAAGCCGGCAGCCAATCTTCGTTGAAGTAAACCAGCACGTTGACGCGCCGCCGCAACTGCCGCCGGTGCGGGTGGACGGTAAAGTCGGCGTGGATGTTCAGGAAGCCGCCGCGCAGGCTCTGGTGCAGCCCGCCGCCCTCCAGCGACTCGTCGGCACGCAACCCCTCAATGCCGGTCAGCTCGGAAAGAAAGGCCACGAACGCCGGGGAGTTCAGCTCTTCGATCACCGCCCGCAGCGGCCCCGGCACGCGGTCGAGCTTGTTCAGGCCGTGCTTCTTTTCGTTGAAGTGGACGTAGTGAATCCACCCTTGGTCCTGCACCGAGGGGAAGGCCGCCTTGGCCTCGTGCGCCGCCTCAGGCTCCAGAAAATCTTCGAGCACAATGTGCGGGTAAGGGTCGGCCGAGCGGTAGCGCTCGCGCAG
>JBARYS010000702.1:0-4836 GCA_049648155.1 Catalinimonas sp.
GACCGACACTATCTGCCGAGCGCTCTATGTCCTACGTTATCCGTATCACGACGACCTTGCTCCTGTCCATCGGTGCGTGTATCCCGACCGCGTTCGCGCAGTCGCCCGCGCTCAAGTCGCGCCTGCTGAAGGCTTCGGAGCGCCGGCATCGGCAGGTCGACTCGCTGGTGCACTACCACAACCTGCCGCGCCTGATCGAAGAGGGCGACCAGATGATGGCGCTGGTGGGCCTCTCGCCCGCCAACCACCCGCTCTATCTAGCCACCGACAATCTGGGAGCCGCCGTTACGTCCGGAACGCACCTGGTACGCCCGGGGGGCGGCTACAACCTCGCGCTGACGGGCGCGGGCGTAGCGGTGGCCGAGTGGGACGGCGGCAACGCCCGCAACACCCACCAGGAGTACGGTGGGCGCGTCATTGACGGCGACGAGGGCGACGTCAGCCGCCACGCTACCCACGTGGCGGGCACCATTGCGGCCGCCGGGGTGGTGCCCGAAGCCACCGGCATGGCCCCCGGGGCGAACCTGGTGGTTTACGACTGGTTCAACGACAACTTTGAGATGGCCGCCGCCGCCGCCGAGGGGCTGCTGCTTTCCAACCATTCGTACGGAATCGTCACGGGCTGGCGCTACAACTCGGAAGAGACCCGTTACTACTGGTACGGCGATCCGGACATCAGCCAAACGGAAGACTACGGCTTCGGCTTCTACAACACCGACGCGCAGGTCTGGGACGAGATTGCCCACACCTTCCCCAACTACCTGATCCTGAAGTCGGCCGGGAACGACCGCAACGACGCGGGCCCGGGGGCGGGGGCGTCGCACTTCGTCTGGGCAGGCGGCGAATGGGTAAGCAGCACAACCACGCGCGACGCGGACGGCGGCCCCGACGGCTACGACTGCATCTCGTACGCGGGCACTGCCAAGAACATCCTGACCGTGGGCGCGGTGCGGGGCATCCTCGATGGGTACGACAGCCCTGAAGACGTTAGGATGAGTTCGTTCAGCGGCTGGGGGCCTACCGACGACGGGCGCATCAAGCCCGACCTGGTTGCCAAGGGCGTGTCGGTCTACTCGTCCGTCAGCAGCGCCGACAATGCCTACGCCTTCTTCAACGGCACGTCGATGGCCACGCCCACCGTGACCGGCTCGCTGACGCTGCTGCAAGAGCACTATGCCAACCTGAACGACAGCACGCCCGCCCCGGCGGCACTCCTGAAGGGCCTCGTGCTGCACACCACCGACGAGGCCGGCCCGGCACCCGGTCCGGACTACCAGAACGGCTGGGGGCTACTCAACACGGCGCGGGCCGCCCACCTGATCTCGGAACCGCGCCGTGGGAACGTGCTCACGGAGGAGGTGCTCGCCGACGGAGGGGTGTTCGAAACGAACGTCGCTTCGGACGGTACGCTGCCCCTGCGGGTGACGATCTGCTGGACCGACCTGCCCGGCACGCCCGCCGCGCCGTCGCTGAACCCCACCGACCTGATGCTGGTCAACGACCTGGACGTGCGCCTCGTCGACGCTCTGGGCGACACCTCCCAACCTTACGTCCTCAACCCCGCCTCGCCCGACCTGGCGGCCACCACCGGCGACAACTTCCGCGACAACGTGGAGCAGATCTACCTGGCGGCCCCGGCGGCGGGCACGTACACCGTGCGCGTCACGCACAAGGGCACACTCGAAGGGGGGGTACAGCGCTTCGCCCTGATCGTGAGTGGTCTGGAAGGAACGATTGCCCCGCCGGTGATTTACTGCACATCCGGAGCCGAGTCCGATGCCGATAGTCGCATCGACCGTGTGCAGTTGGCCAACATCGACACGGTTACGGCCGACGGCTGCGCAACTTACCGCGACCTCACGAGCCTCACGGCCGAGGTTTTCGCGGGTGAGACGTATGAGCTGGAAGTGGACCTGGGGACCTGCAGCGAGTCTTACGCCCGGCGGCTGGCGGTGTACGTCGACTGGAACCAGGACGGCACCTTCAATGACACCGACGAGCGGCTGGTCTACACCGACCCCGCCGGAGACGATGACGGCACGCCGACCTTCACGGTCTCCGAAACGATTGACATTCCCGCCGGTGCCACGCCCGGCATGACCACCCGAATGCGCATCGTCTGTTCAGAAGGGGACCAGATCACGGGCTGCGGTGCGTACGAATGGGGCGAAACGCAGGATTACCAACTGACGGTCATCAATACCAGAGCCATCCGGGCGGTTACACTGCTCGACGACGAACTGTGCCAGGGTGGTGCCGGGCGCGTGGTGTTCGAGGCCGACGACAACTTCGGGGGCGGCAACGAGTTTCGGCTGCTGCTCTCCGACGCGGCGGGCTCTTTCGACGACGCCGTGCTGCTCACCACGCTGGCCGGGACGCTCGACGACACGCTCTCCTTCACGCTGCCGGCCACGCTGCCGGCCGGATCGTACTACGTACGCGTCGACGCCACGGAACCGGCGATCGCCGGCGACACGAGTGATCGCACCCTGTTGGTATGGGCCATTCCAGAGGCTCTCGTCACCGACGGCAGCACCACGTTTTGCGAGGGCGAGGAGATCGAACTGACGGCGGTGGCGGTAGACGGCGCTACTTATAGCTGGAGTGGCCCGAACGGCTTCGCAGCCACCGGCCGTACCATCGGCCGCCCGGCCACGGCGGCCCACGCGGGCACGTACGTACTCACCGTGGAGCGTAACGGCTGCGAGAGTGCTCCCGAAGAGGTCGAGGTCGAGGTCAATGACCTGCCGGAAGTAGCCATCACCACTTCAGCGCCCGCTTCAATCTGTGTCGGCACTTCTCAAACGCTGACGACCCCCCTCGGTGAGGGATATGCGTACGAATGGCGGATTGTTCGTGAGGGTGCGGACGATGAAATCATCGTCGGGCAGGACATCCTGCTGGATGACGCAGAACCGGGCCTTGTGACCGTTTACGTGACCGTAACGAACGCCCAGGGCTGTTCGGCGAGCGACGTGACCAGCTTAGAATATGTGTCGCTGCCCAACGTGGAGGTTACTCAAAACGGGGATACGCTGTTGGCGACGTCTGGTCTGGCGCGCTACGAGTGGTACCATGAGGATACGCTGATCGCCGGTGCCGTGGCCGAGCGTTATACCGTACGTCACAAAGGCCGGTACTCCGTAACCGGTTACACCGAAGAGGACTGCGGGAGCAATGACTCGCTGGTGGTAGACATCGTGCTCGATGCTCTTAAACTACCCGCCGGGCGTGTGCGTGTTTATCCTAACCCCACGGACGGCGAAGTACGCGTGGAACTCAGCGGCACGTACCGGGGCGAAATTACCTGGGAGCTGTTCCGGATCACCGGGCAGACCGTCCGCACGGGCGTGCGCCTCAAGCGCTCCGGGCGGTGCGTGATCGACCTGGACCTCTCCGGTCAACCCGCCGGCGTGTACGGCGTGCGGATGCGCGACACTACGGGCGGCACCTGGCAGGTAGTCGAACGTATCGTCAGGCAGTAGTCCCCCGTTCGGGGGGATTCCGCTTCACCCCCGTTTGGAGGTAAATTGCGGGTATGCGTTTGCGGAAGCGAGGAGGCTGGTGTCGGCTGCTTTGGTGGGTAGGGGCGGTGCTCCCGGCGGCGGCGCAGCACCACGCCTTTACCCATTGGGCGGTAGCCGACGGGCTGGCCCAGTCGCAGGTGATGCACATGCTGCAGGACCGGCGCGGCGACCTCTGGCTCGGCACGCAGGGCGGCGGGCTGGACCGCTTCGACGGTGAGCGGTTCGAGAACTTCCGGCAGCCCGACGGCCTAGCAAACAACCTGGTGTACCGCACCTTCGAGAGCCGGGCGGGGCACCTGTGGGTCGCCACGCAAAAAGGACTCTCGCGCTTCGACGGGCGGCACTTCCGCAACTACGAGGTCGGCAACAACGTCTGCTATCACGCCGTGGAAGACCCGCACGGCCCGCACGTCTGGGTCACCACCAGCGACGGGGGCATCTTCCGGGTCGACACTACCGGCACCACCCAGCACCACGGACAAGAGGAAGGGTTCACCGACGCCGTCGTCTCCGACCTGGAGGTAGCCCCCGACGGCACGCTCTGGATCAGCACCCTGCGCGACGGGCTCTTCACGCTGCACGACGGCACCTTCGAGCAAGTCCCGCTGCCCCGGAATTTTTTGGAGCGCGCCATCTGCCTCTACTTCGACTTGAACGACGTCCTCTGGGTGGGTACCGACCGGTCCGTGTACCGGCGGGAGGCAGACGGCACCTTTTGCGCCGTGCACGACTTCGGGGCGTACGACATCCAACAGGAGGACAGCACGCACTACTGGTTCGCGGCGGCACGCGGGGCGCGGCGCTCTGACGGCACCACCGTGCAGACGTTCGGGGCCCGCGAGGGGCTCACCGACATGCCCGTCAAAGAGCTGATGCGTGCTCGCGCAGGGAGCATCTGGTTCGGGATGATGGGGTCGGGGATTGCCCGGTACGCGGGCTCCGGTTTTACAAGCCTGGACCGTACGCAGGGGCTGACGCAAGACGTGGTCATGGCCGTGACGCGCGACCGACGGGGCAACCACTGGTTCGGCACCAGCGCGCAGGGGCTGAACCGCTACGACGGCGACACCATCACTACCTACGGCACCGACGAGGGGCTGCTCGACGGTGCCGTAGTCGCATTGGCGGCCGACTCGGCCGGGGGCGTGTGGGTGGGTACGCGCGCCGGGCTCGCCACGTACGACGCGCGCCGCGACCGCTTCCGCCCCGTCGGCACCGACGAGGGGCTGTACGGCTACCTGCCCAGGTCGATAGTGTGCGACGCGCGCGGGCGACTCTGGGTGGCCACTACCGAAGGGCTGTTCCGGCG
>JBARYS010000703.1:0-4523 GCA_049648155.1 Catalinimonas sp.
GTTCAGGGCCCAACCCCGTTCGGTGAGGGCAGCGGCCATCTCGGCGTAGCGCCCGCCGTGCTCGGCAATGCCGTGGCAGAGATGTAGTTCGGCCTTCGGGGCGCGTGCCGGTGCCCAGCGGGACACGTGCAGCCGGTGGCCGGTGGCGGAAAGGAGCGTGGAGGTCTGCATGGCGGCAAGGTCGGCACGGCGGGCGGTTTGCGGCAAGTGGCGCGGCCAACGCCTCCCCGCCTCACCAAGCATAACCCTTTCAAGAAACGGTGTATCTCAGTAAGAAGGGCAAAACCCATCTTCGTCGTTGCCGTTCAAATGCCTATAACTACACTCACTCCCAGTCTTCGGTGCTTTCGGGTCCGATACAGAAAGCCTTCACCCGCCGGCAGTCGATCTTCCGGCGCTTAACTCCCACCGGGGCGCTCCGACGCCCGGCGGATTGTTCCCGCTGCTGCCTTCCCCCTTTCCTTCCACACACCTTTCGGTGACACATACACTATGAAAAAAGCCCTACTCTCGCTCCTCCTATTCCTGCTCGCCTCGGCCGCCCCGGCGGTGGCCCAGAACTCCACGGTGGTCTTCAATTACGAGCGCTCGCAGTTCAACGACAATCAGCCCCTGCCGGCGGGCACGTACTTCACGCTCACCGGCGAGGTGCCGCCCACGGCCAGCATGGTCGAGCTGAACATCTACCCCGAAGAGGCCAACATGGACAAGACCCCGCTCTACACCAACTTCTGGAAGGGCGTGATCAGCGGTCAGTCCCAAACCTTTAGCTTGCCGGTGAACTACAAGCTGCGCGACGACACGCCCTACGACTTCGTGCTGCTCTACTACCGGCCCGTCACACGGCCGGAGCTCGACACGGTGCAAAGCAAGCTCAATCAGTTTCTGGACGCCTACGTGGACCAAGGACTACAGCGGGGGCGCATCAGCCTGAAGCGCGGCCCGGGCGAGATGATCAACGACCTGAACTCGATCGTCAACTCCTCGCTGCGCTACTACCGCAGCCGCCGGGGCATCCCGTTCCAGGGCTTCTCGGACCTGACGCGCGACAAAATCCGTCAGGTGCAGAAGATGAAGCGCGGCGACGGCGAGGCCGAAGCCGAAGAGTTGAAGTCGCTGGTGCGCGCTGAGATCAGCGCCTACGTGACCGACGATCTGGTGGTGGTGGCCGACCGCCGCTACGTCGACAATTACCCCACCGAGCGGACGCGCAACATCCTGACGCTGCACGCGGGCTACGGGGGCGTCTACCTGGACGGCGACCTGGATAACCTTTCGTACGGGTCGAGCTTCAAGGCGGGGCTGACGCTGCCGCTGGGCCAGCGCGCCTACGCATCGAAGTTCTGGACGAACACGTCGATCGTGGCGGGCTTCTTCGTGGAGAACTTCGACGGTGAGGAGGGCAAGGTGAGCGGGCCGATCTTCCGGCGGCCTACCTACGTGGGGCTGGGCTACAACGTGTTCGAGTTCGTCAGCGTGACGGGCGGTGTGACCTTCCTCGAAGACGGCGACACCGCCGGGGGGCTCGACCAGCTCAACAACCGCGTGTTTCTGCGCCCCTTCCTGGGCCTGAACATCAACATCGACCTCTGGGCCGACTTCTCGCGCTAGCCTCCCTCCTCTCCCACCAAAAATTTTCGCGCCATGCGACGCTCTCTACTTCTTGTTACCCTCGCGCTGCTGCCGGCTACCCTCTGGGCGCAGCAGCGCGACTACTCTTACCGGGTGGGGGTCCACGGCGGCGTGATGCACGTCTACGGCGACCTCAACCAGCGCTTCTTTGCTTCGAACGACGCCTTCCGCCGCTTCGACCCGCAGTTTCTCAGTTGGGGCGTCAGCGCCGAGCGGTCGATCAGCCCCTCGGGGGGGCTGCGCCTGCTCTACAGTCGTGGTGAGGCCATCAGCGACGACGTGGCCACCGGCTGGAACGGCGACTTTCTCCCCGAGGCCTCGAACTTGAGCCGTGGTCTGAACGCCCTGACCGAGATCAACGACCTGAGCCTGATCTTGACCTACTACACCGACAACGACGTGCTGCTGAGCCGCAACGCCGTGGTGGCTCCCTACGTGGGCATCGGCGTCGGGGCGACGCTCTTCGAAGTCTTCGGCGACCGCTTCCGGACCAATGCCGGCGGCGACCCCGAGCGGTACAATTCCGATGCGCCCGAACTGATTGCCTTCGACGGTGCGTGGGAGACCAACCTGACCGACTTCAACCTCGAAGAGGACTACTCGCGCCTGACGCTGAGCGTGCCTGCCGTCGTGGGGCTGAAGTTCCGCCTGGGCGGGCGGCTGAATTTGAACCTGGAGATGATGATGCGCTACACGCTGAGCGACCACCTCGACGACGCGGCGGGGCGCTACGTGCAGGACTACCCCGCAAACAGCCGCGAGCTGTACCTCTCCAACCCCACCGGTACCGGGGCGGAGTTTCGCGGCAACTCGAACGGCCGCCGCGACTGGTACGCCTTTACGTCGCTCTCGCTGCACTACAATTTTGGGGCGAAGCCGAGCACCTACCGCACGCCGGTGATCCTGACGTCGAACCGCTTCGAGGCGCGCCCTTCGGCCGAACCGATGCGCATCAACCCCACCACGGCGGGAGAAGACGTCGTCCTGCCCATCGACACGCTCAGTACCGGTAAGCCCGGCAGCGCGGTGGCCCAAGTGCAGGAGCTGCGCGAGGAGGTGCCCGTGCCGCGTGCGTTTGCACCCACGGCACCCACCTACGCCACCGCCGCGCCCACCCCGACCGCGACGCAAGCCGACTCGCTGCGGCAGATGAGCCAACGCGTGCGGACGCTCGAAAGCTACCTCGCTGACCGGGTGATGTCGGGCGAGTACGTACCCGCCAACCAGGAGCGCTTCCGCACGGCCGCTACTACCGACCTGCCCCCCGACCTTGGACGTGCTACTCGCGACGAGGAGCGCGCACCTGACCCCGACGTTCGCACCGAGCAGCGCCTGCGCGCCCAAGAGGATGAACTGAACCGCCTACGCGACGAGATGCGCCGCCGTGACACCACCGCCCCCACCGGACGCCGCCCCGCCGCCGACCCGAACTACGAGCGGCTGGAGCGACAGATGCGCGAACAGAACGAAGAGATGGAGCGCCTCCGGCGACAGCTCCGCGACCGCAATGCCACCCGCCCCCAGGTTGAGGTCGACGCCGCCGCGGGCAACGACGCCGAGGTGCGCGCCCTCCGCGACGAGCTACGGACTCTCCGCAGTCAGATGAACGACCGCAACGCCGCAGCCGCGACGCCTCCCGCCGTCGCTGCCCCCGCCGTCGCCGACTCGGTGCGCGTGGAGCGCGTGATCATCGCCCAGGAGGATGCCCAGCTACGGGGCCGCATCGGCGACGTGGAGTCGCGCCTGAAAGAGTTAAACAGCCAACTCACGTCGGCCGACGACAGCGCGAATGCCGAGGCCATGCGCAAGATGCGTGGAGAGATCGACGGCCTGGAGGACTCACTGGCCGCCCTGCGCCGGGAGCGACAGGACGCCGCTGCCCGCTACGAGCTGATCCGCGAGTTCCAGAAGACGGAGGTCTACTTCCCGGTGGGCTCTTCGGCGCTCGACGACGTGGACCGCCGCAACGTGGAGCAGATTTCCGAACTACTGGAGCGCTACCCGCAACTCGACGTGCTGCTGAAGGGCTTCACTGACCGCACCGGCAACGCCCAGCGCAACCTGGTGCTGTCGCAGGAGCGCGCCAAGGCCGTCGCCGATGCGCTGCAAGCCTTCGGCGTGGCACCCGAGCGCATCCGCACAGAAAATTACGGGGCCGACCGCTCGCTGGGTCCGCAGGAGTTCTCGTACGGCCGCCGGGTGGAAATCCACCTCTACACGGACTGATTGGCGGTTGGCTGAAGATAATCGGAGTCGGGGTCGGGCATTTTTCAATGCCGATAGCGACAGCGATACCAACCCCGATGCCGCTGCTTACTTCGGACGGATTTGTTGTTGGTCGCGCGGCTTCGAAGAGGAACAAGATGTTATGAGTTCGCCGTTAAGCGCCTCTGGGACTTATCAACGACAATACGTAGATCAATAACTGCACGCCGAAGAGTAGTTTGACGACGATGTCCCAAAAGAGATCAACCTCACGCCGGCTTTCAACCTCCACGACAGGATTCCAAGGACTTTGTTCGCTCACTCGTCGCTTACCAACCATACGCCCCTTGATCAGATATACATCGGCACTCATCGGGTTAAAGTCAGTAGCGGGCCTTCTGTCAACTTATATCTCTCCGTAGTGGAGATCGTACTCTCTCAGGCTAATCGAACGGCACGGGCCGCCCCGCCGTGTCTTCACCGTGAAAGGGCAATGTCCTGACCCCTGGACGCTCACAACACAAAAACGCCCTCTACACATCGTAGAAGGCGTTTACTTCGTAGTCCGTACGGGAATCGAACGGCACGGGCCGCCCCGCCGTGTCTTCACCGTGAAAGGGTGATGTCCTGACCCCTGGACGCTCACAACACAAAAACGCCCTCTACACATCGTCGAAGGCGTTTAC
>JBARYS010000704.1:0-3267 GCA_049648155.1 Catalinimonas sp.
GAAGCGTCCCATGCACTTCTTCGGCACCCTCGGCACGCTCTCGTTCCTGACCGGCTTCGTGATTGCGGTCTGGCTCAGCGTCGAGAAGTTTCTCGGCGTCCACAAGCGCGAGGTGGTCGACCAGCCGCTGTTCTTTCTGGCGCTGATCGCCATTGTGGCGGGCATACAGCTCTTCCTGGCGGGCTTCCTCGGCGAGATGATCACGCAGTCTTCCGACCATCCGAGCGACTACATCGTGGCCGAGCGGGTGTGACGGGTGTTTCGCCGAAGCCGCTACTAAGGGCTTTCATAACGTTGCCTTCAGCTCTGGAGCGTTGTATCTTCGACGGATTTACGATGAGATCGTAAGATCCTGCTTGCTTCGGACCGGAGTCTCGAATCTTCCAAAGATGGCTTCGGGAACGGCGCTCCGACACGCTAAGCGCCCTCACCTTACGCCGTACGGTTTCGCGCAGGGTCGTCCGACCGATTACGCGCTAAACCCGTAGTTATGTCGTTGCTTTGCCACACCCGACGATCTGACGTAGCCCCCGTGACGACAATCTTTTACCAGCGCCGCTGCCCCGCCGCCCGCTCCGCGTGGCGGTGGCTGAGCGTGCTCTGCCTGCTCGCCATGCTGCTGGCGGCCGCCACCGACGCCACGGCACAGAGCCGCCGGAAGCGCAAGCAGAAGCACCCTAACCAGACGGCCAACACGAGCCGCCAGTCGACCGAGAAGATGCAGAATAAGGCCGGCAAGAAGAAGCTGCTGCGCATCATCAAACACGACCCCGGCAAAGTGCTGCACGGCAACCGCTGCGTGTCGGAGTACACCCAAAAGATGGGCTTCGTCTACGTGATCGAACCCAAGGAAGAGACCAACGATGCCGACTTCGGCAAGTTTTTCACCAACATGGGCAACCGCGTCGTGCTGACGTTTCGCAACGGCCCGTTCTGGAGCTGCCGGGTCCGCCGCCGCATTAAACAGTGCCGCATCGGCTCCGGAGACTTCACGGGCTGACGGGTTGACTGTTTGGTTGCCGGGTTACTCGATCTTTATGATTGGTAAGTTATCCGGCTACCGAACGGTTAGTGGCAGTGTACAGGTAGAGCAGCACGCCGGTCGATGGGCCTAAGCCTGGGCGTGCCGGCCAACCCGGTAATCCGATAAAGCAGCAATCCAGCAATTTAAAGATCAGCTTCCGCTGTACTGTCGGATGGCTTCTTCGATGTTGGCGATGCGGTTGTCGGGGTTGGGGTGGGTGCTGAAGAATTCGGGTTGGCGGCTGCCACCGCCGGCTTCGGCCAGGATGCGCATCACGTCGATGAGGGCACGCGGGTCATAGCCCGACTCGATCATGAAGCGGACGCCCAGCTCGTCGGACTCCAGCTCGTCTTCGCGGCCATGCTTCATGTTGACCATCTGGCCCACCATGGCAGCCATGGCGGCACTCTGCTGCGTGGAGGGGTTGGAGGGGTCGTAGGTGGCGATCACGGCCGCACCCGTCAGCCCTTGCGTGAGCTTGGTCTTGGCCATTTGCTCGGCCGAGTGGCGGCCCACCACGTGGCCAATCTCGTGGCCCAGCACCCCGGCTAGTTGGTCTTCGGTGTCGAAGCGGGCCAGTAGGGCCGCCGTGATGAACACCTGCCCACCCGGCAGCGCGAAGGCGTTCACGGTCTGATCGTCGGCCAGCAGGTGAAACTCGAACGCGTAGGGCGTCTGTCCGGCGGCGGTGCTCTGGACGATGCGGTTGCCCACGCGGTCCACGAGCGCCTGCGCGTCCTGGTCGGGGTGAAAGCCACCGTGTTGCTGCGCCATGCGCGGTACGGCCTGCATACCGAGGGCGATCTCCTGCTCGGCCGTGATGTCGATGTACTGCTTTTCGCCCGTGACGGGGTTATCCTGGGAGGTGCTGTAGTAGCCGATCAGGGTGACGATCGCCACGACACCGGCGATCAGCATACGGCCCAAACGGAGGGGAAGAACGGGAGCCATGTAAAAAAAGGTAGGTTAAGAGTGATTTTACTGCTCTACGGATAAACGGGGGCAGAGGTCGGCCGTAGACGTGGAAAAGAAGCGAGCCAGGGCGCGCATCAGCGTTTCGTGGTCCCGTAGTCTCCGGCGTGGGGAGGCAGAGCCGGTCCCGGCCTTAAATGCATGGCGCGAGTGCTAAAATGCCGCCTTAGGCCTGTGCATATGGTCATAACTATACCAGTTCTTGCACATCACGCCAACAGAGGTGCGCGCTTAACCCCGGTCTGCCTTCAGAGTGCTGCTACGCACATCTTCATGTTGTGATTCAGTATTATTCCGTTTTTGTTACATTCGCCCGAACTGACTAATCATTTCCCCCTCACACCGGGGTGCCTATGTCTGATTCATTCTTCGACGAACCGATCCTGAACTCGCCCTATGAGTATCCTGATCAACATTGGGAACTCGACCCGCAAGGTCAACCGACCGGAAATCCGGTCAATGGCCGACGGCCCGCGCAATTCATCACTCCCATCCCGAAAGCGAAGAAACAGCGACGACGTGGTCGGGGCAAGCAGTCGGACCTCGGGCAACAAGGCTTGATGTTTGACGAGGGGAAGTCCCTCTCGGACGAGAAACAGCGGTACGACCCTAACTCCATCATCAACGCCGTACGTGAGCAGGTAGACCGGTGGCGACGGTTACCCGAAGCAGAGTGGCGCGTGACGCCCGAGACGGCTCGGTTGCTGAAGCACTGGCGACATCATAAGTTCAGCAGCATTCGCCCCTTCTTCTGTCAGGTGGAGGCCGTAGAGACCGCGATCTGGCTCACGGAGGTGGCTCAGAACACCGCCGTCGGAAATCGGCTGCTCGACCACCTTGATAACGCCAACAAAGACGCCAATCCCGAACTGTCGCGCCTGGCCCTGAAGCTGGCCACCGGGGCGGGCAAGACCACCGTGATGGCGATGCTCATTGCCTGGCAGACCGTCAACGCGGTGCGCCGTCCCTCCAGTCGTCGTTACACGCGCGGGTTTCTAATCGTGGCCCCCGGCATCACAATCCGCGACCGGCTGCGCGTGCTTCAGCCCAATGATCCCTACAGTTACTACAAAAGCCGGGAACTGGTGCCCGCCGAGCTTCTTGGTGAAATTCACAAGGCGAAGATCGTCATCACCAATTACCACGCTTTCAAGCTGCGGGAGCGGATGGACATCTCGAAGGGTGGACGGGCGCTGATTAAAGGGCGGCACGGTGAAGAACTGAACACTCTGGAGACGGAGGGTCAGATGATCCAGCGGGTGATGGCTCCA
>JBARYS010000705.1:0-4329 GCA_049648155.1 Catalinimonas sp.
GACCTGGGCGACCTCGCCGGGACGGTCGCAGTGAAGCGCTCGGCCGAATGGGAGCCGTACCGCGCGTCGCTCGCCGCCCGCGACTCTCTGGCCCGCACCACGCAGCGCCTGGGGGAGGGGTTTGCCCAGCGGCAGAAAGCGGGCGAGGCCGTGGAGCAGCTACGTGCCGAATTCGGGCGGCTGATGGACTCGCTGAACGCTGCGCACGACGAACAGCAGCAACGACTGGCGGCGGAACACCCCGACACCTGGGCGGCACAGTCGATCCGTGCGGTGAGTGAGCGCGACGCCGCCCTGCCGCTGGAAGAGTACCTGACCGACGCGCTCGTAACTAACCCCGAGCTGCTGCGCGGCGAGGTGCTGGAGAGCAAGGTGGTTCGATACGTGCAGCAACACCAGTCACTCGACTTTCTGGCCACCCTGCCGCGCGAGGCAGCGGCGGGTACCCCCGGGCAAGAGGCGCTTTACGCGGTGGCCGTGCGTCTGCTCACGCTCTATCAGCAACCGGCCGTCGCTGGGCGGCTACTGGGCGAAATGTCCATCACCTTCCCGACGTCGCCGCGCGTAGCGTCCCTGAAGGCGCTGCTGCCCCCCGGCCCTCCTGCGGTCGGCGAGGTGGCCCCCGACATCCAACTGCCCGGCCCGGACGGCGAGGTGCGTTCGCTGTCGGAGCTGCGCGGGCAGTGGGTGCTGCTCGACTTCTGGGCGTCGTGGTGCGGGCCGTGCCGCCGGGAGAACCCCAACGTGGTCAAGACCTACAACGAGTACAAAGCGGCGGGCTTTACGGTCTTCAGCGTCTCGCTCGACCAGGACCGGGCGCGCTGGGTGCGCGCCATCGAAAAGGATGAGCTCACTTGGGCCGGCCACGTGTCGGACCTCCGGGGGTGGCAGTCGGCGGGGGCGGCGCGCTACGGCGTGCGGAGCATTCCGGCCACCTACCTGATCGACCCCGACGGCCGCATTGTGGCGCAAAACCTGCGCGGCAAACAACTAGAGCGCCGCCTGCGCAAGATATTCGACCGCTGACCTGGTTCCTCTCATGCTTACCGAGACCCTCAGAAAAGCCGAACGCCCCCGCCCACACACCGGCAACACCCAGCACCGCGTGTTGCTGGTCGACGACGAGCCGGCGATCCTCGAGCTGCTGCAGTACAACTTCGAGCAGTACGGGTACGACGTACGTACCGCCGAGAACGGACGCCGCGCGCTCGACATCCTGGCCGACTACGAGCCGCACCTGGTGGTGCTCGACATCATGATGCCCCAGCTCGACGGCGTGGAGACCTGCCGCCGGATGCGCGAGCTGCCCCAGGGCCGCGACGTTTACATCATCTTCCTGACCGCACGCACCGAGGAGTACTCCGAAGTGGCCGCGTTCGACGTAGGGGCCGACGACTTTATTACCAAGCCTATCAAGCCGCGTGCGTTGATGAGCCGCGTGCAAGCCCTGTTCCGGCGCGGCAACAGCGTCGCCAACGACTCCGAGCGCCTCGCCGTGGGTGGGCTCGTGATCGACCGCGCCAGTTACACCGTGGTGAAGGACGACGAGCAGATGACCTTTCCCAAAAAGGAGTTCGAACTGCTCAACTTCTTGGCCCAGAACCCGAACAAGGTGTTCAGCCGCGAAGACCTGCTACAGCACATCTGGGGCGCGGACGTCTACGTGCTGGCCCGCACCGTCGACGTGCACGTTCGTAAGCTGCGCGAGAAGGTCGGGGCCGGCTACATCCACACGGTGAAGGGCGTCGGCTACAAATTCGAGCTTCCACGGTAGGCGTATGTTTCTTACCCCACGGGCCGTGGCCGTTGTGCTGGCGGGGTGCATCGCCCTGATCACGACGGCATTCCTCTCGCTGGTGAGCGGCACGCCCGCGCAGGCGCTCTTGGTGACGGCGGCGCTCTCGTTTGCGTCGGCTTTTATTCTGATCTACCTGACGCTGGAGTTCATGATCTTCCGGGAGATCACGCGCATCTACGAGGTGCTGCGGCAGATGAAGCGGAAAGACGCCATCTTCAAAATTAAGCGCAAGAAGCTTCGCAATGTGAGCAACCCCCTGAAGCGCCTCAACGACGAGATCTTCTTGCTCGCCTCGCGCAAACAGGCCGAGATCGACGAGCTGAAGCGGATGGAGAGCTTCCGCCGGGATTTTCTGGCCGATGTGTCGCACGAACTCAAGACGCCCATCTTCGCCGCCCAAGGCTTCCTGCATACGCTGCTCGACGGCGCGGTCGAAGACCCCAACGTGCGCGGCAAGTTTCTGGAGAACGCCGCCCGCAGCCTCGACGGCCTCGACGCACTGGTGCAAGACCTGCTGACCATATCGAAGATGGAGAGCGGCACCATCAAGATGCACCATGCCCCCTTCGACTTGGTGGAGCTGGTCCGGGAAGTAGTCGACCAGTTGGCGCACAAGGCCCACTGCCGGGAGATCGCGCTGAAGATCGCCGAGCCACCGGCCGCTCCCCTCCGGGTGCGGGGCGACCGGGACCGTATGCGGCAAGTGGTGACGAACCTCGTCGAGAACGGCATCAAGTACGGGCAGGCGGGCGGCCACGTCGAACTGGAGGTCGGGCGGGCGGGCGAGGGCGTAAAGCTCACCGTGCGCGACGACGGCCCCGGCATTCCCAAGGCACACCTGCCGCGTATTTTCGAACGTTTTTACCGTGTCGACAAGAGCCGCTCGAAAGACACCGGCGGCTCGGGACTGGGGCTGGCCATCGTCAAGCACATCGTAGAGGCACACGGCGCTTCCATCGACGTGCGCAGCAAGCTCGGCAAGGGTACCATCTTTAGCTTCAAGCTGCCCGCCGCCGCCCCGCAAGAGGCGGCCCCACTAAAAACCGCCGCGCCCACCCACCACTCCGCCGGGCCGTCCGGCTCCGTCCGCTCCGCAATATGAAACCGATCCGCTTCCAGGACCTGATCCTCCACGAGGACGACGACTTCCTGGTCATCAACAAGCCGCCGCACGTGCCCACCTTGCACGAGCGCCACAACACTGACGAGCGCAACCTGCTCGACCTGGCCCGCGACTATCACCCCGACGCGCAGATGGGCCACCGCCTCGACAAGGAGACCTCGGGCGCGCTGGCCATCGCTAAGCACCCGGAGGCCTACCGCCACCTGTCGATGCAGTTCGAGCACCGCGAGGTGACCAAGATGTACCACGCCGTGGTCGACGGGCTGCACGACTTCGAGGGGGTGGTGGTCTACCTGCCCATCCGCGTGCGGCGCAACGGCACCGTCCAGATCGACAAGGCCGGCGGCAAGGAGGCCGAGACGCTCTTCAACACCGTGCGGCCCTTCCGGCGGCACACGCTGGTGGCCTGCTACCCCGTCACGGGCCGGATGCATCAGATCCGCGTGCACCTGGCCTGCCTGCGCGCCTCGATCGTGATGGACCGCACCTACGGCGGCAAGCCGATCTACCTCTCGCAGGTCAAGCGCAAGTTCAACCTGAAGAGGGGCAGCGAAGAGCAGCCACTGATCGGCCGGGTGGCGCTACACGCGCACACGCTCAACTTCGCCCGGATGGACGGCGAGCGGATCAACGTGGAAGCGCCTTATCCGAAGGACTTCCGCGCGCTGATGGCGCAGTTGGAGAAGTCGATCTAAGTGATGCTAGTGCACCTTCACAGGGTGGAGGTGCACTAGTGAATGCCGTTCATCCAGCGGCGTAAGATCGGCACGAGCAGCAGCAGCACACCCGCCGCGCCCAGCACCACGAGCACGCCCCACGTGAGGTAAGTCGACGAGTAGAGCTGTAGCGTGTCGAGCGGCGAGGCGTCGTCGGGCAGGTTGTCGGTGGCGGCCAGTTGCCCGATCAGCCCCGCGAAGCTGTTGGCCAGCGCGATGGAGAGGAACCACGCGCCCATCACGAAGCCGACGATCTTGGCGGGCGAGAGCTTGGTGATCATCGACAGCCCCACCGGCGACAGGCTCAGCTCGCCCGTGGTGTGCAGCAGGTACATCAGTGCCAGGAAGATGACCGGCACCTGCCCGTCGACGGCAAACAGCCGCGCGCCCAGCACGATGACGGCGAAGCCCAGCCCGAGTTGCGTCAGGCCGAGCACGAACTTCATCGGGGTGCTCGGCTCGGCCCCCCGCTTCCGCAGGCGAATCCAGAACCACGAGAACACCGGCGCGAGCAAGATGATGAAGAGCGGGTTGAAGCTCTGGAAGACCGACGCGGGGATTTCGGCCCCGCCCACCACGCGGTCCACGTTGCGGTCGGTGAAGAGCGTCAGCGAGCCGCCGGCCTGCTCGAACAGCGCCCAGAACACGGCGTGGAACACGAACAGCACGGCCACCACCCAGAGGCGCTCGCC
>JBARYS010000706.1:0-2958 GCA_049648155.1 Catalinimonas sp.
GTTACAGCCCGCTCGGCCTGCAGCAGGTGGCGCTGCGCGTGCGCCGTGAGAAATGGGAAGACGTCGCCCAGACGGAAGCGAACCAGCGGACCGACCACCGAATCGACACGCCCCCGGTTCAGGTCCACCTCTCGCGCCCTGACAAGCAGGTAGAGCAGCATCCGGTGGCGCGCCAGACAGTCGTCGATGACGGCACCGGCGGAGCGTTCGTCGACGCCGCGAGGCCGCAGCGAGGGGAGGGCGGGCATCGGAAAACGGATGCGCCTGTTGGGCCCGATGGGGGCGAGGCCGTCGGCGACGCGCTGCACCAGGCGGCTGGGGCGGAAGGGGGGAACGTCGGCGTGGCGGGGAGCTCGGTCCAGCACGGCGGCGATGTTCGGTAGGTAGACGTCGGCCGTCAGGTTGAGGTGTGCCAGGCACTCCAGAGCGTTCCACGCCCCGAGTGCGGGGCGGTGGCGCAGGGCCGGGGCAGGGTGTCGTCTCAAGGCCTGCACATCAGCCAGGAAGAGGTGCAAGGCTGCCCCTTGCCGTTCGAGGTGTTCCGTAGCGTTGAGGGGCATCATGGCGCAGTGGGGCGGGGGGCGCTCGCCGGGGCCGTCAGGGTGCGCAGCGTGCGTGGGGTCAATTCGGGGCGCACGCGCAGGTATCGGGCCGGGTCACCGTCGATGCGGAAGCCCTCGTCCCGAGTGGCGAACACCGCAATTGCTCCCAACGTACCTCCGAACAGACCACCCCCGAACCCACCGTACCCGACGGCCTGGCTGCGGGTCAGGTTGCGGTCGAAAACTGCCGCCACGTCGTCGCCGATCAGGATGCCCATCGCGGCCCCGAGCAGCATACCGCCGGTCAGTCCCAGCCCCAGACCGAGGCGGCCGGTGCCTCGGCGCTCCATCCGCACCCGCTTGATTTGGGTGATGGGCACGTGGATCATCTCCGACTGCTTCTTGTAGAGCCGCGACTTGCGTACTTCGGCGGGAATGATGACGATCGACGTGTCCGTTAGGTCGTAAAGGATGCCGTCGTACCGCTCGCCGTCCGTAAAGTAGATGTCGGCCAGGAAGGGACGGAGCGACGAGTTACGCGCCGACTGCGCGAAGAGCGTGGCGACGGGGAGAAAGAGGAGGGCGAGGAAGGTGGTGCGCATAGGGTAAGTAGGTGCCGCCCCCGGCGTACGGCCGAAGTGCGACGCAATAATACCTACTTAGCCGCCAGCGGTCCGAAGGGGGAGGGGCGTCCCGACTGGTGGACCAGCGAGAAGCGTGTCAGACGGGGGCGTATGCGTACGAAGCGAGCCTCGCTGCCTTTGATGACGAACTTCGGCCGACGAGCGATGGTGTTGACGAGCGAAGTCGCTATGCCGCTGATCATTCCCCCCATAAAGGCCCCGTAGGTTGCCCGCCCTTGCCGGGAGACTTCGCTGCTGTAGTTACCGAACCGTTCGTCGTTCAGCGAGTGCCACCCGGCGTAAGCACCGACGCCCATGCCCGAGAGCAGTGACAAACCGAGCGTGCGACGGCTGCGGCCCCGACGCTCGACGCGTATGTGCTTGATCTCTTCGATCGGCAGAGTAAGGCGGTGTACGGGCTCTTTGCCTAGATGGCGACGCTTAGTCTGCGCGGGAGTCAAGATAATCTGAGTCTCGCCCACGTCATACAGCAGCCCGTCGAATTGCGAGCCGTCCAACAAAGTGACGGAAGCAACGAACGCTTTGAGCGGTTGGGGGGGCGGCAGGTCATTAGGGGCGGGCCGGTCGGCGGGCGTTGCGGTTACGGAGAAAGCGGCCAGAAGCCACAGGCCCAAAGTCGGGCCAAGACGAGAAAAAGACATGTAAGTTTATTGAGTTGAGTGTGTGGGATGCAGAGAACGTCGGAGGGTGAGAGAGAATTCGTAAATAATAACAAGGCAATATTGTGCGGCAGGTGAACTAACTTGTCCGTAGGCGGTGCAGGGTCAGGATACAGCGGTTTGGATAATCTGTAGCGATAATAAGAGCGACCTAAATCGCTAATAAGAGAAATGAGGGGGTAATGATGTAGATTGTACTTTCGGCGTAATTAGTTGATCTGAGATTAAGTCCGGGTAGCCAAAGCGATCTTGAGAGAATGGGGAAAACTAACTCTCTTTTGCCAAAAATGGAAGCGACCGGAGCAGGAATTACCGACCATTAGAGACTACTTGCTCTTACCGGTAATAGGAGAAAAATCCAAACCGACCGGACGAGAGAAAAGAGCGGCTAGGTGAGTGGACCTGCAATCACGTTCAACTAACCGCACGCCGATCCCGTACATGCCCCAAAACCCCGGATTTGGAACGAGGATACGCCTGCATCAATTTTACGCTCGGCGACGACAAGGTGACCGTCAGCCGCAGCATGGCGTGCCGCCCCTTTGACGCCCAGGGCCAGCCATACGTCTCGGAACTGATCGTCCGTAACTTCACCGATTTGCCGGTGGTGTTCCGTTGGCGGGCGGGCGGCAACCGGCCCGAGGTGCACTACTCCGAGTCCCGGTCGTACGCAGAGCAGAGCGGCTACCGCGCCCACGCCGAGCTGATCGCCCGCCGCACTCCCACGCACGGCCCGGCGTTCGACGTCGTGATCGAGGCGGAGGGCAAGGAGCGCACCCTGTTGCACTACCGCAAACCGGCGAAGCAGAGCAAACTCGCCCTGCTCTATCCCGACGTGGTTCTTTGTGAATAGCCATCACTACTCTCTTAATGCACATCACCTTTTACAGTGCTAAGCGCTACGACGAACGTTCGTTTCAGAAAAGCAACGAGGCGTTCGGCCACACGCTGCATTTCTGGGAAGTACCACTTAACCACCACACCGCCGGCTTCGTCCGCCCGCCCGAGGCCGGCGACGATCCGGTGGCGGCGTGCCTCTTCGTGAATGACCGCGCCGACGCCGAGGTCGTCGCCAAACTGGCCGCCGGGGGGGTGCAACTGCTGGCACTGCGC
>JBARYS010000707.1:0-1809 GCA_049648155.1 Catalinimonas sp.
GCGCCGACGGCAGCGTGGGCACGGCCAACCACTGGCTGGTGGTGCCGCTGGTGTTCTGCGAGAACCGCAACATCGAGGCCATCCGCGAAGCGCTGGTGAAGGAGCTGGGCTACGAGGCGAAGGCCGACTACCAGTACGCCTCCCGGCGGCTGGTGGAGGTGTACCGCGCCGGCGGCTCGCCCGATCAACTGCTGGAGACCGAGGTGCTGGTGGCCCCCGACGAGGCGCGGGCGGGGCGCGTCTTTCCGAACGTGGACGGCATCAAGTTTCTCACGCACGAGGGCGGCTGCGGCGGCACCCGTCAGGACGCCGAGGTGCTCTGCCGCCTGCTGGCGGGCTACGTCTGCCACCCCAACGTGGCCGGGGCCACCGTGCTGAGCCTGGGCTGCCAGAATGCCCAAGTGACTCTTTTTCAGGAGGCCGTGGCGCGCCTTGACCCCAATTTCAGCAAGCCACTGCACATCTTAGAGCAGCAGCAGAGCGCGTCGGAGCCGAGCATGATCGCCGAGGCCATCCGCAAGACGTTCGTGGGGCTGACGCAGGCCAACGAGATCGTCCGCCGCCCTGCGCCGCTCAGCAAGCTCTGCTTCGGCATGGAGTGCGGCGGCTCCGACGGCTTCTCGGGCATCTCGGCCAACCCCGCCATGGGCCACGCCGCCGACCTGCTGGTGGCCTTGGGCGGCGCGGTGGTGCTGTCCGAGTTCCCCGAGCTGTGCGGCGTGGAGCAGGAGCTGATCGACCGGATGGAGAGCGACGCGATGGCCGACAAGTTTCGCGGCATCCAGACCGCCTACGCACGCCGTGCCGAGGCCGCCGGGTCAGGTTTCGACATGAACCCCTCGCCGGGCAACATCAAGGACGGTCTCATCACCGACGCCATGAAGTCGGCGGGAGCGGCTAAAAAGGGGGGCACCTCGCCGGTGGTCGACGTGCTCGACTACACCGAGCCGGTGCGCAAGCCGGGCCTGAACCTACTCTGCACACCGGGCAACGACGTGGAGTCAACCACCGGACTGGCCGGCTCGGGCGCAAACGTGATCATGTTCTCGACGGGCCTCGGCACGCCCACGGGCAACCCCGTCGCGCCGGTGATCAAGGTGGCGAGCAACACGAAGCTGGCGCAGCGCATGGCCGACATCATCGACTTCGACGCCGGGCGGGTCATCACCGGCGAGCAGACCATCGAAGAGGCGGGCGAGGCCCTGTTCGAGCTCTGCCTCCGCGTGGCGAGCGGCGAGCACCAGACGCACGCCGTCCGCTTGGGTCAGGACGACTTTATCCCCTGGAAGCGGGACATTTCGTTGTGAGGCTTGTTTGAGGAGTGTGAATTAAGGGTAGAAAAGGGCAAGGCAATTTATCTTTATTCATGCGACAACGCCAGGACAAAGCAAACCGATTTTTTTACGATCTGGCAATGAAGACATCAGATGAGACACCTCACGAAGGTATCGTGGTGGTGCCTTCGTGAGGCTGGTACCGTAAAGAGCCGTAAATTCTGGACCGACCTCAATTGTCAAAGCGGTCGTGCGCACGCTGGTTGGGGTAGCGGCGACGTAGAAAGAAGCCGACAGAGAAGTGGTAGCTCGTCAGGGCAGCCCCGCCAATCTGATAGTCCACACCGTCCACGACGAGGGGGCGGTAAAAGTTACGTCTTAAAAAGTAATATTGCCGGTAGGCAATCCGCACCCGCCCAATGTCGGTGTTTACCCCGAAGTGCACCGCCGGATGAATGGGCTTGATGATGCGCCCGTCTGCAAGGAGATTAAGGGTGTTGGATAGGTACGGTCTGAGTTCGTCGTGGAAATAAAA
>JBARYS010000708.1:0-11941 GCA_049648155.1 Catalinimonas sp.
TGGTGGCCCCGTCTTCGAAGCTGCGCATGTGCAGTTGGCACGTCGTGGTGCCCGGCAGTGGCCCGTGCGCTTGCCCGTCGATAAAGAGGCCGCAGGTGCCGCAGATGCCCTCGCGGCAGTCGTGGTCGAATGCCACGGGCCGCTCGCCGCGCTCGATGAGGCGCTCGTTGAGCAGGTCGAGCGCCTCTAAAAACGACATCGCGGGCTGGAGGCCGTCGAGGGGGTAGTCGCGGAGTTCGCCGGGGGCGTCGGGGCCGGCTTGCCGCCAGATTTTCAGGAGTACTTTCATGATCTCAGCGCTTGTAGTTACGGGTGGCCAGGGCGGTCTCTTCGAAAGTGAGCGGCTCGCGGTGCAGCACGGGCGGGCGGTCGGAGCCGGCGTGCTCCCAGCAGGAGATAAAGCAGTAGTTGTCGTCGTCGCGACGCGCCTCGCCGTCGGCGGTCTGGTACTCTTCACGGAAGTGCGCCCCGCACGACTCGTGGCGCGTCAGCGCGTCCCAGCACATCAGTTCGCCCAGTTCTAGGTAGTCGGCCACGCGGCCGGCCTTTTCCAGTTCGTCGTTCATCTCGCCGGCCTCGCCGGGCACCATCAGCTCGCGCCAAAACTGTTCGCGCAGTTCGCGGATGCCCGCGATGGCCCGCCGTAACCCCGCCTCGTTGCGGCTCACGCTACAGTGGTTCCAGAGCAGCCGCCCCAGTTGTTTGTGGAAGTAGTCGGCCGGACGGGTGCCGCGCACCGACACCAGCCGGTCGAGCTGCGCCCGCACTGTCGCCTCGGCCTCGTCGAAGGCCGGGTGGGTGGTGTCGATGGCGCCGGTGCCGATCTCGTCGGCCAGGTAGCTGCCCAGCGTGTGGGGGATGATGAAGTAGCCGTCGGCGCAGGCCTGTAGCAGCGAGTTGGCCCCCAGGCGATTAGCCCCGTGGTCTGAGAAGTTGCACTCACCCAGCGCGTAAAGGCCGGGCAGCGACGTGCTCAGCTCGTAGTCGACCCAGAGGCCGCCCATCGAGAAGTGCGCCGCCGGGCTGATCGTCATCGGCTCCCGGTAGGCGTTCACGCCCGTGATCTTCTCGTACATGCGGAACAGGTTGCCGTACCGCTCGCGAATGGTCTCCTCGCCCAGCTCGCCGATGGCGGCGCTGAAGTCGAGGTAAACGGCGTTGCGCAGCGGACCCACGCCATGTCCGGCGTCGATGCGCTCCTTGGCCGCCCTTGAGGAGAGGTCGCGCGGGGCCAGGTTGCCGAACGCCGGGTAGCGGCGCTCCAGGTAGTAGTCGCGCTCGTCTTCTGGAATCAGGTGGGGCGGGCGCGTGTCGTCGGCGCGCTTCGGCACCCAGATGCGGCCGTCGTTGCGCAGCGACTCCGACATCAACGTGAGCTTCGACTGGTGCTCGCCGTGCTGCGGCAGCGAGGTGGGGTGAATCTGCGTCCAGCTTGGGCAGGCCATCAGCGCGCCCCGCTTGTGCGCCCGCCAGATCGCCGAGCCGTTGCAGCCCATCGCCAGCGTCGAGAGGTAAAAGATCTTCCCGAAGCCGCCCGTCGCCAGCAGCACCGCGTGCGCACCGTATCGACTGATCTCGCCGGTGTCAAGGTTGCGGACGATCACCCCGCGCGCGCGGCCGTCGATCACCACCAGGTCGAGCATCTCGTGGCGCGTGTGGAGGTCGACCTTGCCGAGCTGCACCTGCCGCATCAGCGATGAGTAGGCCCCCATGAGCAACTGCTGGCCCGTCTGCCCGCGGGCGTAGAACGTGCGCCGCACCTGCACGCCCCCGAACGAGCGGTTCGAGAGGTAGCCGCCGTACTCGCGGGCGAAGGGTACGCCCTGCGCCACGGCTTGGTCGATAAGCCGCGCCGAGCACTCGGCAAGCCGATAGACGTTCGCCTCGCGCGCCCGGAAGTCGCCCCCCTTCAGCGTGTCGTAGAACATGCGGTAGACGTTGTCGCCGTCGTTCTGGTAGTTCTTGGCGGCGTTTACCCCGCCTTGCGCGGCCACCGAGTGCGCCCGGCGGGCGGAGTCCTGGAAGCAGAACGAGCGCACGTTGTAGCCGCCCTCGGCCAGCGAGACGGCCGCCGCCGCCCCGGCCAGTCCGGTGCCGACCACGATCACGTCGAGCTTCTTTTTGTTGTGGTAGCTCACCAGCCGGCAGGTGGCGCGGTAGCGGCTCCACTTTTCGGCCAGGGGGCCTTCGGGAATCTTGGCGTCGGGCACACGGTCCGACACGGGCGGTTCGAGGAGGGGAGCAGTGGTGGTCAGCATCAGAGGTGGTAGTTGAGGTAAACCCAGACGGGCAGGGCGGCGAAACCCAAGGTGAGCAGAGCCGTCAGGCCGACGCTCACCCCGTAGAGGAGGCGGTACAGGCGCGGCGGGTAGGCCCCCAGGGTTTTGAAGGCGCTCGCCACGCCGTGCAGCAGGTGGAAGCCCAGCGCCAGCGCCGCCACGACGTAGAAGAGCACGTAGAGCGGCCGCCCGAAGGCGGCGATCACCAGCGTGTAGAGGTCGCGGTCGCCGGCCACGTCTAGCCCCAGGTCCTCGAATTTGTAGACGTACCAGAAGTCGCGCAGGTGGATCACCAGAAAGACCAGCACCACCAGCCCCAGCCAGCCCATCGAGCGGGCGTACCAGGGGCTGGCCGCGCCGCGCCGGTCGTAGGCGTACGCACCGCTCGCCCGGGCCGCCCGGCGGTTGCGCAGCGTGATGTAGACCGAGAGCACCACGTGCAGCACGATCGACGCGTAGAGCAGGTACGACACCGCCTTGATGATCGGCTGGCTGGTCATGAAGTAGGCGTACCGGTTGAACGTGCCGCCCAGCTCGCCGGGGGGCACCAGCAGTTGCAGATTGCCGACCAAATGAACGACGAGGAACAAGACCAAAAACAGGCCGCTGAGCGCCATCAGGTTCTTACGCAGCAGGGTCGTACGCATGGTGAGAGGGGGTTTTGTCGAACCATCACCTCACGGGCCGGACCATTCGCGGCGACAAACGCACCTTGCGGGCGGGCAAAGCCGGTCGTGGTGACCGGGCCGTCAGGCTGAATAAAGGTCTCTCCCAACGGTGTCCCGGCCGATGAGATGGTCTGATCCCGAAAGATGATAAAGCGCAGGTTTTGGGCTGTATGGCTAAATCAGATCACCGAGCGGGACGACGGTCTTGGAGCACATAGTCGCCAACCACCCAGCAGCTCAAGGATCAAGCAACCCAGCAACCAGAAAGATCAGCCCGTGGCCCGCAGCCCGCCCGCGATGGCGTTGACCGTCAACAGCAGCTCCAGCAGGGCTTCTTCGTTGTTGCCGTCGGTTCGACCCGCGCGCCACGCCTTGATCTGCTCGATCTGATGGCGGTGCAGCGCGGCCAGTTTTTCCTGACGCACGGTGACCATCTGCGCGATGCGGGGCCGACGTTCCTCAATGGTGGTGCCGTAGATCGACTCGATCACCTCGCGCGTGCGGTGCAGTTCGTCGAAGATCAACGTCATGAAGCGCTCGCGTAGCGGGGCGTCGTCCACCAGAGCGGCGTAAGCGCGCATGATGCCCTCGTCGGTCTGCATCACCGAGGCGCTGGCGTTCGTCAGGATGTTGCGCAGCGGCGCGTAGTCGACGGCCCCCGCTCGGAGCGTCTCGAAGTCGTTGGGCTGCTCGTCGCGCAGGCGCGTCAGGGCTGTGCCCACGCCGTACCACGCCGAGAGGAAGAAGCGCGCTTGGCTCCAACTGAACACCCAGGGGATGGCCCGCAGGTCGGCCAGCGTGCGGCGGCCCGTACGGCGCGCCGGGCGGGAGCCGATGCGGCTGGTCTCGATCACGTCGATGGGCGTGACTTGCGCGTAGAATTGCATGAACCCGTCGGCGCGCATCAGGTCGGCGTAGTGGCGGCTGCTCACCTCGGCCAGGAAGTCCATCATGGGTTCGAGGGCGTGCGGCGCGGGTTCGGCGTGCGCCTGGCGCACGGTGGCGCGGGTGGTGCCGGCCAGCAACTGTTCGAGGTGATAGACGCCCGTGATAAGGTTGGCGTACTTCTGGGCGATGGTCTCCCCCTGTTCGGTTAGGCGCAGGTCGCCCTGCAGACTCTGGTGCGGCAGGGCGGCCAGGAAGCGGTGTGTGGGGCCGCCGCCCCGGCTGACGGTGCCGCCGCGCCCGTGGAAGTAGCGCACGCGCACGCCGTGCTTTTTCCCGACTTCGGTGAGACGGTGCTGCGCCCGGTGTACGTTCCAGAGGCTCGCCACGGTGCCCCCGTCCTTGTTGCTGTCGCTGTAGCCGACCATCACCTGCTGCACGGGGGCTCGGTCCTCGCGCTGCGAGCGCTGGTGGTCAAGGCTGCGCCGGGTGATGGGGTGCGCGAGAAAGGCGTCAAGCACGTCGGCGCTGCCCCGCAGATCGTCGATGGTCTCGAAGAGCGGCACCACCGGCAGCCGGCAAACCAGCCCCTCGCTGCCCCAGAAGGTCAGCCCCGCCTCGCGGGTCAGCAGGTAGACCGTCAGCAGGTCGGCCACGCCGCGCGTCATGCTGATGATGAGCGCGCCCAAGCCATTGGTGCCGTACCGCTCGGCGTAGCGGTAGAGCACGCGGTAGCTGTCGAGCACGGCCTGCGCCTCCTTCGGCAGGGGTGCGTGGGGCGGCACCAGCGGCCGGGCAATTTGTAGCTCACGCTCCAGCAGCGCGCGGCGTTCAGCCTCCGACCAGTCCGGGTACGTATCGTAGGGGCGGTCGCCGTCGGGCAGGGCCGCCGCTTGCAGGATCTGCGCCACCGCGCGGTCGTGAAAGGCGCTGTTCTGACGGACGTCGAGCGTGGCCAGGTGGAAGCCGAAGCTCCGCACCCGCCGGATGATCGGTTCGACGGCCCGCCGGTAGACGGCCTCAGCGTTCACCTCCAGGAGCGTATCGCCCAGCAGTTGCAGGTCGTGCATCAGATCGGCGCTGCGCTGATAGGCATGGGGTCGTTCGTCGAGCTGTCCGTACACGTCGAGCGGAATACGGGCGCGCATCAGGTTCACCAGTTGCCGCCACGGCTCGTTCGGGTTACGCGCGAGTGCGTCGGTGGCGGCGGGGCCAAGCCGTGCTTCCAACTTGGCGAGGCGGTCCGTCAGCGCTTCGGGTATTTGATTACGCTTGCGCGAAAAGCTCAGGCCGGCCCCCAGCGCGTCGAGGTCCTGGGCATGCAGCAGCAGCGCCTGGCGGCGCAACTCGAGTAGGGTCTCTTCAGTTATCTCAGCCGTCACGAAGGGGTGACCGTCGCGGTCGCCGCCCACCCAGTCGCCAAACGTGACGCGCGGCAGGGCGCGGTGATCGTCGAGCGCGCGGGCGTCGAAGCCGGCGTCGTGCCAAGCATCGCGCAGCCGCTGGTCGACCCGGGGCAAGGCTTTGGGGAAAATCTGCGTCAGGTAGTAGAGCACGTTCCGCAATTCGTCTTGCACGCTCGGTTTCTCCAGGTAGATGTCGCCGGTGCGCCAGAGTATTTCCAGTTGCGCCTTGACGTCGTCGCGGAGGGCGCGCCGCTCGTCGGGCGTCCACATCGAGTTCTCGCGCTTCACCAGCAGCAGGTAAAGGTTGCGGAGGTGTCGCAGCACTGTCTGCCGTTTGGCCTCGGTGGGGTGGGCCGTCAGCACGGGCTCCACACGTACGTGCGGCAGGTGACGGGCAATTTCTTCTTCGCCGAAGCCCTCCTCGGCGAGCTGTTGCAGCACCTTGGCCCACAAACCGGAGAGGCGCGTCGGGCCGGCCTCGCGCTCCAACTGGCGGCGATACTGCGCCGTGGCGTTCTCTTCGACCAGGTTGAGCCATTGGAAGTACGTCGTGTAAAGACGCACCACGTCGCGGCTGAGCGTGGCGGGGGGATGGTCGAGGGCCTCGGCGAGTTGCGGCGTGCCGAGGCCGTGCAGTACTTCGGCGAAGCAGTCGGCGAGGTAGCGGGCCGTCGATTTTACCTTTTCTACGTCAATGGCGGCATCAGTCGTCAACATGGGAGTAAAGGTATCGGGTTAAGCAGTAATGCTATTGCACGTAAAGTAGGAATTTCCCGCCACCTTAGCAAAGTGAGCGCACGGAGTTTAGGTCGTGTTGACAGATAAAATGATTTCACGGTTTCGCGCGTCCTTTTTGCGCGTCTTCAAGTCGCTTGAGGCAGGCGATGGCGGGGCCGCCTAGGTAGCGCGTCGGCCAACGAAAGCGGCGCAGCATACGGGCAAAAAGCACCGAAAGCATCAGCAGGTTGTAGGTCAACACGACCTAATCGTAAAGTGACGAAGATCGCTTTACAGACTGACGGGACGGTCTGATAGGGGGCGGGGCGCTCGCTTAGGCATCGCGCAGCTAAGACCCGGACTTACGATTTGCCACGACGCGAACGCTCCAAAGGCTTCCATGACGTTGCCCTCAGCCTTTAGAGCGTTGTACCTTCGACGAATCTACGAGACGAATCTACGATGAGATCATAAGTCTTGAAGGCAATCAATATAAGCGAAGTGTTCGCGGCTTCGGGTAAGGCGCGTCAGGACCGTCTTGGCCAGGCGAGGCCTTGATAACGTACGTCGGCCGAGGTCAAGAGGACGAGCCTCAATGATCAGCTTATTGTTGCCTGATGCCTTAGTTGTTCCCCAAGATGTTGAAGAGGTCGTCGAGCTTAGGGGTGAGGATGATCTCGGTGCGGCGGTTGCGGGCCTTGTTGTCGGCCGAGGTGTTCGCCACCACCGGCACGTACTCACCCCGCCCGGCAGCCACCAGTCGTGCCCCGGCCACGCCGGCGTCTTGCAGCAGCATCACGATCGAAGTGGCGCGCAGCACGCTCAGATCCCAGTTGTTGCGGATGGCGGCGGTCTTGATCGGTACGTTGTCGGTATGACCCTCCACCATGATGCCCACCTCGGTCTGCTCCTTCAAGATAGGCGCGAGGTCGCGTAGGGCCTCCGCGCCGCGACTGTCGACCGAGTAGCTGCCCGATTTGAAGAGCAGCTTTTCCGACACCGACACGTACACCTTGCCGTCGCGGATGTCGACCGTCAGGTCGCCGCCCGTGAAGTTGAGCAGCGCGTCGGTTACCTTCTTGCGGAGGCTGTTGACGGCAGCCTCCTGCTCTTCGAGCACTTTTTCCAGTTCGTTCACGCGCGTTTCGCGGGCGCGCAGGTCGTTGCGTAGCGAGTCGATTTCCTGGCTCTTGCGGCGCAGGTCTTGCTCGGAGCGCAGCAGCGCCTGCTCACGCTCGCCGAGTTGTGCGGCCAGGCGGTTCTGCTCGGAGGCGCTGTTCGACAACATCCGCTGGTTGTTCGCCACGAGGCGCTCGTAGCTGTCATTGAGGTCGTTGAAGACGCGCACCTGCCGCCGCAGTTCGCCGCGCACCTGAGTGGTGTCGGCCCGCAGCTTCTGGTTCGACTCCTGGGCGGCCGCCAGCGCTTGCGCGCGCTGCTCCAGCTCGGTGCGGGTCTGGGCGAGCTGTTCGTCACACTGCTCGACACGCAGTTGGGCTTGCTCCTCGCGCTCGACGAGGCGGTCGTACTTGTTGCGGGTCACGCAACTGGTCACGGTGAGTAAAAGGGCAAAAGCGACGAGCAGGGGGGCGCAGAGCGGGCGGTTCATGGGCAGAAGGGGGTGTTGTCGGTGGATTGTCTACCTTTCGTCGGTAGGCACAAGACTACCCTTCTTACTATGAATCCACCACCGATGTTGCGCGACAACGCGCTAAAAGACAAAGTTTACCTCGTTACGGGCGGCGGCACCGGCCTGGGCCGCTCCATGACCGAAGGCCTGCTGCGCCTCGGCGCGCGCGTGGTCATCGCCAGCCGCAAACAAGAGGTGCTCGACCAGGCGGCCGAAGCGCTGCGAGCGGCTACCGGCGGCGAGGTGCTGCCCCTGGCGTGCGACGTGCGCGAATACCGGCAGGTAGAGAAGGTGCTGCAAGCCACGGTCGAGCGCTTCGGCAAGCTCGACGGGTTGGTCAACAACGCGGCGGGTAACTTCATCAGCCCCACCGAGCGGCTCTCGCACAAGGGCTTCGACGTGATCGTCGACATCGTCCTAAAGGGCACTTACAACTGCACGCTGGCCTGCGGTAAGCACTGGATCGAGCGGAAGCAGCCGGCGACCATCCTCAACATCGTGACGACCTACGCCTGGACCGGCTCCGGCTACGTGGCCCCCTCGGCCTGCGCGAAGGCGGGCGTGCTGGCGCTGACCCGCTCGCTGGCCGCCGAGTGGGGCAAGTGGGGCATCCGCAGCAACGCCGTGGCTCCCGGCCCGTTCCCCACCGAGGGGGCCTGGAGCCGCCTTTTTCCCGAGCAGGTGGCGCGCAAGCTCGACCCGGTGCACCGCATCCCCCTCGGGCGCGTGGGCGAGCACCCCGAACTGGTCAACCTGGTTACTTACCTGCTGTCCGACTACGCGGGCTTCGTGAACGGCGAGGTGGTCACCATCGACGGCGGCGAGTGGCTGCACGGTGCGGGCGAGTTCAATCACCTCGACGCGATCCCGACCGAGATGTGGCCCGAGATCGAGCGCGCCGTACGGGGGAAGTAGCCCGTTTATCGGACCTGACGAGATGGAATTTAACCACCGTCGATCCGGCACAAAAAGAGGGACGCCTCCTGCGGAAGGCGTCCCTCTTTGCTGAACGATGGAAAGGCGTCGGCTAACCGACCAGATCGTAGCGGTCGGCGTTCATCACCTTGGTCCAGGCGGCCACAAAGTCCCGCACGAACTTCTCGCCGCCGTCGGCGCAGGCGTACACTTCGGCCAAGCCGCGTAGCTCGGAGTTCGAGCCGAAAATTAGGTCCACGCGCGTGCCGGTCCAGCGCTCCTCGCCGGTGGTGCGGTCGCGGCCCACAAACTCGTCCTGCGCGTCGGAGGCAGCCTCCCACTTGGTGCTCAGGTCGAGCAGGTTCACGAAGAAGTCGTTGGTCAGCACACCGGGGCGGGCGGTGAAAACGCCGTGCTGCGAGCCGTCCCAATTGGTGCCCAGCACGCGCATACCACCCACCAGCACCGTCATTTCGGGTGCGGTCAGCGAGAGCAGTTGCGAGCGGTCCACCAGCATCTCCTCGGCCGAAGCCGAGATCGTCGGGCGGCGGTTTACGTAGTTACGGAAGCCGTCGGCGTTAGGCTCAAGCGGCTCGAACGACTCGGCGTCGGTCTGCTCCTGCGAGGCGTCCGTGCGGCCGGGCATGAAGGGCACTTCCAGGTCGTGACCCGCGTCGCGGGCGGCCTTTTCGATGCCCGCGCTGCCGGCCAGCACGATCACGTCGGCCAGCGAGACGCGCTTGTTGCCGGTCTGCGCTTCGTTGAACTCCCTTTGTACACCTTCGAGCGCGTCGAGGATGCCGCCCAGCTCGGTCGGATTGTTCACCTCCCAGTAGCGCTGCGGGGCGAGGCGCAGGCGGGCACCGTTGGCACCACCGCGCTTGTCGGAGTTGCGGAATGTCGAGGCCGATGCCCAGGCCGTCGCGACCAGTTGCGACACCGTCAGGCCCGAGTTCAGCAGCTTCTCCTTCAGGGTAGCCACGTCCTGCGCGTCGATCAGCTCGTGGTCGGCGGCGGGCAGTGGGTCCTGCCAGATCAGGTCTTCGGCGGGCACCTCGGGACCCAGATAGCGCGACTTCGGCCCCATGTCGCGGTGCGTGAGCTTGAACCAGGCGTGTGCAAAGGCCCTGGCGAACTCGTCGGGGTTCTCCATGAACCGGCGCGAGATTTTTTCGTAGGCCGGGTCCATCTTCAGGGCAATGTCCGTGGTGAGCATGAACGGCGCGTGCTTGCGGCCGGGATCGTAGGCGTCGGGAATCAGGCCCTCGCCCGCGCCGCCCTTAGGTCGCCACTGGTGCGCGCCGCCGGGCCCTTTGGTCACCTCCCAGTCGTAGCCGAAGAGGTTTTCGAAGTAGTAGTTGCTCCACTGCGTAGGCGTCTGCGTCCAGGCCCCCTCGATACCACTAGTGATGGTATCGGCGGCCATGCCGCTGCCGAACGAGTTGCTCCAGCCCATGCTCTGCTCTTCGATGGCGGCTCCGGCGGGCTCGTGGCCGACGTGCGCCACGGGGTCGGCGGCACCGTGCGTCTTGCCGAAGGTGTGCCCACCGGCAATCAGCGCCACGGTCTCCTCGTCGTTCATCGCCATGCGGCCGAAGGTCTCGCGGATGTCGCGCGCCGAGCCGAGCGGGTCGGGGTTGCCGTTGGGCCCTTCGGGGTTAACGTAGATCAGGCCCATGTGCGAAGCTCCGAGCGGGTTCTCCAGCTCACCCTCGGCGTAGCGCTCTTTGTTGCCCAACCACTCACCCTCGGCTCCCCAGTAGATGTCCTCCTCGGGCTCCCAGATGTCCTCCCGGCCGCCGCCGAAGCCCATCGTCTCGAAGCCCATCGACTCCAGGGCGCAGTTGCCGGCCAGCACCATCAGGTCGGCCCACGAGAGGGCACGGCCGTACTTCTGCTTGATGGGCCAGAGCAGCAGGCGGGCCTTGTCGAGGTTGGCGTTGTCGGGCCAACTGTTGAGCGGCGCGAAGCGCTGCGCACCCGAGGACGCCCCGCCGCGCCCGTCGCCGATGCGGTAGGTACCGGCGCTGTGCCACGCCATGCGGATCATGAAGGGGCCGTAGTGGCCATAATCGGCGGGCCACCACTCCTTCGAGTCGGTCATCAGGTCGACTATGTCCTGCTTCACCGCCGCCAAGTCGAGTTGCTTGAACGCCTCGGCGTAGTTGAAGTCCGCGCCCATCGGGTTTGAGCGCTCGGAGTGCTGGCGCAGAATGCTCAGGTTGAGTTGGTTGGGCCACCAGTCGCGGTTCGAGGTGCCGGCACCGGCCGTAAACTTGACCGCCCCGCCCATGAAGGGGCAGCGGCTCGACTCGTTCACTTCCCAGACCTTGTGGTTGTCGCCCGACTTCGAATGCCCGTTTGCGTGTCCGTTCGAATGCTTGTCCATTATGAAATATGATGTGTATCGTGTAGGAACGCAAATTTACAAAACCGACCCGAACGGCGGTGGGCCGGAACCCAGAACGACCGTGAGTGAGGTGCGTGAACCGGAAGACGCCCAGGTGCTCAAAAACGCGCTTTTTGCCTTTAGGACTGGGCTTCGGGAAACGCTCGGGAAGTGTACGGATTGCCGCCCCGCCTTCGCGAGAAATCACCTTATAATCCAAAACAAAAACAAGGCTCGTTAGTTAACGGCGGCCCCTGAATGTCAGGACGCAGGCTCACCCAACTTGCGGCCGTCCTCCCAGCGCCAGTTGTCGACGATGGCCCGGCTGCGCGGTGCGAAGTCGCCGACGTACGCGGTGGGGTAGTCCCACTGGAAATAGAAATAGCGGCCCGCGTGCCGACCTACCTGAACGCTACGAACGCGCGCGTCGGCGGCCACGTTCTCGAACATGGCCAGCGCCCAGGGGTCGTCGGGCGGACGCTCCCCGACCGACTTCGCGTCGCTGCCGACCGCACTTCGGGCCAGCGAGCGGGCGTCGCCCTCGGAAGTGTTTTTAGGCAAGACGAAGAAGTTGAGCGTGGCCTCACCCATCTCGAAGCGCACCGCGTGGCCCTCGCCCGAACTTGCGGGCAAAACACTCAGGTCGGCGGGCACCTGGGTGCGGAAGGACAGGGGAAAGCCTGCGGGGGCTTCGTACACGACCAGCCGGAGCGCCTCGGCGGTCTTCTCCACGAAGAGCGTCTCGCCGACCGGTGGCTCTTCGGTCAGCAAGGCGTCGGGTTCTAGAATCGTATCGGTTACGGCCACGTTGCCCTGGCCGGTAGGGGCGTTGTCGCAGGTGCCGAACAAGGCGAGCGGCAAAACGAAAAAGAGTGCTTTCATACGGGTGCATACGCACCAGCCCGGCGGAGGGATTAGCATCGTCCGATGCCCCCCAGGCGCTCAGAACGGCCCCTTGTCGTTCCGCTCGGTCGCACCCGAGCGTTCGCCCGGCATCTGTCCGCGCACGCGGTGCCCCGGGGTCTTCACGTAGCCCGGTTGGCGCTCATACC
>JBARYS010000709.1:0-1730 GCA_049648155.1 Catalinimonas sp.
GCCCGACGCCCTACGAAAGCTTGACGATGAACAACCTCCTGGTGCGCCGAGAGGTGTTTCTGAGCGTACGCCTCGACGAGACCATGCGCACCTACGGTCACGAAGACACGCGGTTCGGCTGGGAGCTGCGCGCGCGCAAGATTCCGGTGCTACACATCGACAACCCCGTCTACCATCTGGGGCTGGAGCCTAACGACGTCTTTATCGACAAAACCCGCCAAGCGGTAGCGAACCTGCGGCGATTGACTCGCGAGGAGGGATCAAAAGAACGGACATCGCTACTGCGCGCCTACCAAGGGATACGACACCTGGCCCCCGTGTACACCCGCCTCTACGACGCCGCTGAGCCACTGCTGTTGCGCAGCCTTCGGTCCGAGCGACCCTGGCTGCGGGCGCTCGACCTGCTCAAACTGCGCGAAATGATGCGCTGACCGGTAGAGCTCAGCTCTCGTAAAAAAAGCGTCGTCCCGGAGTGGGACGACGCTTTCACGTTCGTTAGAGCTTGCCTAAGGTTTTCGTTCGAGATCGAAGCAATAGAGATCCTTTAGCCAGACGCAGTAGTTCTCCGAGGCGGCGGGGTGCCTCTTGGCGACCGACCTACCGGAGTAACACGCGCAGCGCTGTCGATGAGAGCAATTATGGAGTATGACTAAAGAAACCGTGCTCTCAAACCTGAGGAGAATCCCAGATGTAGCATCCTCAAATGATTTAAGACGCCTCCCGTCAAAACCTGATAAAGGACTGATGGCGACGCGTTCGTAGCCTCTGCGGGGTTCTCAAATCAAACAGCGATGTTGTAAGCTCTTGATGTCAGGTAGGAAGTGGGGGGGGCTTAGACGCGCTCCTTGTCCATCTTCACCTCTTTCACTTCTTGCTTCGTGTCCTTAGCGTAAGTAGCACAAGTGCTGACCGTGCAGGCGCTGGTGCCAAACAAACACACGACGGCGATGAGGATTTTTGCTTTCATGATATCAATTAGGTTATGATGTTCAAATATATGACAATCCGACGAAGTATCGGGCGGCAGGTAGCTGAAGCAGAGCGCCTCATCACGAAACGTGGTTGATAACGCCGAATCTGCTCCCATCCGTGCACCCCACGCTGCCAAACTTACTCGCTCGAAAGAGCGTCGAAACTATCGCAGCGGTCGGATTGTACTCCCGCTTCCGTACCGGACAGGCCAGCACCTTGTGGGAGTACAAGAATATATACGCGGGAAACAATATCTTAGGTTTCAACACTTTACGCTCGAACGAAACCACTTCTTTTGCCGCCGTTTCTCTCGCCGCTTCGTCGCCTGTCGGATACTTTTTGCACGCGGTGGTGTTCCTTCAGAAGATTGAAAAACGGACGTATCGTCACCTCATGCGGCGACGTTCCTATTGAACCGCACCCTGTTCGGTATTCGCCGCGTAAACTCCCCTACTCATGGCAAAGCCCTCTCTGCTGAATAAGATACTCTTAGCCACACCGCTGCTCTGGGCAACTGCCTGCCCCGTGCCCCCGACGTTCGACACCGCCCCGAGGCTGACGGCACTGGAGCAGGTTGCTTGGGGCGATTCCGGAAGGGACGCACGCGAGCGGGTCATTGATACACTTATCTACCGGGTAGCTTTTCAGGACGGTGACGGCAATTTGGGGCATTTCCCGGAAGATTCTTTGCCCAGCAATTTCTTTGGGCAGATCTACGTACGCCGTCAGGGAGAGTACGTTCCCCTACTCCCTACGGG
>JBARYS010000710.1:0-3138 GCA_049648155.1 Catalinimonas sp.
GTGTAGAGTACCATCTTCGCCCAGGGGTAGCCTTCGATCACCGCGCGGTCGTCCTCGGTGAAGTCGTACGTGAGCTTTTCGTACTTCATGCCCCGCTTCTCCAACTGCGGCTCCATCAGTCCGAAGGTGGCGACCTCGGGGTCGGTGTAGGTCACCCACGAGAAGCGGTCGTAGCTCACCTTCCGGCGTAGTGGCCCGGGGTAGAAGAAGTTGTTCACCAGCAGGCGTCCGTGCAGCCCCGCCGCGTGGGTGAACTGCAACTGACCGACGGCATCGCCGCAGACGAACACACGTGGGTTGGTGGTTTGCAGGTATTCATCGACCTTGATCTTGCCCTCCTCGACCGCCACCTCGGCGCGGTCGAGTTGCAGCGCCTCGAAGCGGAGTTCGCGCCCCACGGCCGCCAGCACGGCGTCGAACCGCAGGTGCTGCTTCGTGCCGTCCTTCCGCTCCACCTCGGCGGTGTCGAGACCGGTGAAGGCCGTCACCTTCGTTTCGTGGTGGTAGACGATGCCCTCCGTCTTTAACTGCTCTTGTAGCACGTGGGCGGTCTCGGGCGGATCCTTCGCCAAGATGCGCTCGCCGCTGTCGACCACCTCTACGGCCGCGCCCAGCCGCCGGAACGCCTGGCTCATCTCGGTGCCGATGGGCCCGCCGCCCACCACCAGCAGCCTTTTGGGTAGCGCTTCGAGATCGAACACCGACTCGTTCGTGTAGAGCTTCACCCGGTCTGCGCCGGGCACGTCGAGCGTACGGGGCACCGAGCCCACGGCCAGCACAAACTTCTTGGCGGCGTAGGTTTGTCCGTCTACTTCCAACGCGTTGCGCGAGACGAAGCGCGCCTCGCCGATGGCCACGTCAATGCCCAGACTGAGCAGGTAAGCGGGGTCTTCGTGCCGGCGGATGGTGTCGCGACGCTCGTCGAGGTAAGCCACCGCCCGCCGCATGTCCAGCTCCCCCTCCACACGCAGGCCGAACGGCTCGGCGGCGCGGGCGGCGTGGACCAGTCGCGCCACGTGCAGCAGGGCTTTGCTTGGCACGCACCCCACGTTCAGACAATCTCCGCCGAAACGAGCCTCCTCGCGGTCGATGATCAGCACCCGTTTCAGGCCGAGTTTGTGGGAAGCAATGGCGACGTACAGCCCGGCGGCACCCGCCCCGACGACGATCAGATCGTAAGCTTTAGACATAAAAAGTGTGGTTGTGAGTAATTAAACGAACGGAAAGCCCGGTGGTCAAGCAGACCGAACAGCCGGAGCGGCTTCGGACGGGGTGGCGGGACGCTCGCCGCGAAAGTGCGCCCGCAGCCGGCGGACGAGCAGCAGCGCCGGTACGTAGGGGATGCCCCGCCGGTGGTTTGCCCGGGCGATGTGGTAGAGCCGCCGCCAGTGTCCGAACAGGTGTCGGTAGGCCGACAGCAGCGGCATGTCGGGGTCATAGATGTGCGCCGGCTCCGAATTGGCCCCGTTCAGTTCGAGCACCTGTACCTGACCCGCGCACAGCGCCGCCTCGCTCGCCGCCATCACGTCGTAACGCCCGAAGTGGAAGCCCGGCACGTCGCCGCTGATCCGGTCGAACGACCCCTCAAGCTCCGGGCTGATCAGCGCACCGGCGTCGAAAAACGTGGCCCCCCGGCAGTGGTTGCCGAGGTCGCCCAGCGGCCACCTCGCCCCGGTAGTCGGCACCTCGTCCCAGCGCTCCCGGTGTGCCCGCCGGAAAAGGTCGTGGTAGAGCCAGGCGCGGGGGTGGTTGCGCACCAGCTCGCCCAGCGTACGTCGGCCGTCGCCCCGCACGTGCAGCGTCTCTTTGCGCACCACCGAGGTGACGTGCCCCCGCGTTGCACCCGGCGTGCGGTGGTACATTACCCCAAACTCCAGCGGCAGGTCGACGAAGGACTGCATCAGCAGGGTGTGCGTAGCACCGCCCAGGCGATCCAAGTACGTGCGCAGCGCTGCCACGTCCCCGACGCGGGCCACGCCCTCGCCGCGCTCACCCACATCGGGCTTGAGTACGATGGGAAACGAGAAGTCCCGGCGCGACATCTGGACGAGCAGCTCGTCGGCTGAGAACCTGTCCGCGCGGAAGGCGAACGTGCGTGGGCGCAAATGAGTAGGAAAGTGTTGCAGCACGGCCCACTTCGAATAAGCCACGAAGCCGCCGTTGGTCATGCCGGGGTTCGCCGCCGTGAAGAACGTCAGCGAGCGCGCCCGCACGCTCAGGTAGAGCCAGTAGAGCACCACCGGCGCGTAAAAAAGGGGCCAGGGCCAGAACTCCCAGCGCCGCAGCCGGGCCCAGCGCAGCCGCCGGCGGAAGCGCACATCGAAAGGCACAGGCCTCCTCACGAAGCCCGCCGTTGCGCGGCGCGGTACCGCAGGGTGGAAGCAGCGACCCCGAAGCTTTCGTCGAGCCGGACGTGCGGGAAGTAGTGCCGCACCCCGATGCGGATGATGGCCAGGTGGTGCACGGCGTGCTCAAGGCAGTAGAGCAGTTCGCGGGCGGCGGTGGTGGGCACGGGCACCTCGAAGCCCCCGGTCAGCACGAAGGCGTACTCGTCGCGCAGGCAGCCGAGGTGCCGCGTCAAGTGGTGAATCGCTTCGACGGCCCGCCGGGGCTGCTCTTCAAGTGTGAGATCGCGGGCACGAGCGTCGTAGTTCACCCGGCCCGCCGCCGCGCCGCGCTCAACGCACTGGTAGAATTCAAGGACGTGGCGGACGTGCTGACCGATGCTCGACCCCGACAGCAAGGGAAGCGGGCGGCGGTACTCTTCGGTGGTGAGGGCGAGGAGCAGGTCTTCTAACTGCTGAAAGGGTGTCTGCGAAAGAGAGAGCATGAGCGATGGAAGGGCGGCGCGTGCGTGAGAGACGTAACTCGTGTAATCCCTCAAATATATGCGTTCGCTCGACGGTTATGATGTCGCCCGGCAGACACGAGCGCGACATCACCCGGCCAGTCCGAGCAACACGTCCCCGTCCATCCGGTGCCCGCCCGGGTAAGTAACGACCCGATAGGGCAGGGTGAGGGTCTCCAGCCGGTCTAGCACCTCCCGCTGCCGCTCGGGCGTGACGAAGGCGTCCTGCTCGCCGAACACCATCGTTACGGCCGTGCGCGCGAAGACCGCCCGGGCCACCTCATCGGGCA
>JBARYS010000711.1:0-2330 GCA_049648155.1 Catalinimonas sp.
GCCCTTCGGCACTGAGGAGGGGCGGGCGGAGCGAGACCGGGCTGCCCTCGATGCGCTGCCGGGCGTGAAGGAGCACAACTACGCCTTCCGCAACCGGGGCGGCCTGCGCTTCGAGGACGTCTCGGCAGCGTGGGGCCTGCAAGAACCCACCTACGCGAACGGGGCGGCCTACGCCGATCTGGACGGCGACGGTGACCTGGACTTGGTGATCAACAACATCGACGCGCCGGCAACAATCATGGAGAACCGCGCCCGCGAGCTGCGCCCGGATCATCACTACCTACGCGTGGACCTGGCAGGCGAAGCACCCAATCGCGACGGATTCAACGCCAAGGTGTGGGTTATAACTGCCGACTCCCTACAGTACGCAGACCACACGCCCTACCGGGGCTACAAGTCGACCGTCGAGCCGACGTTGCACTTCGGGTTAGGAGCAGCCGCGCGCGTCGACACGATACGGGTCGTCTGGCCCGACGGACGGACGCAGACCCTCGCCGACGTACCTGCCGACCAGGTGCTGACGCTCCGGCAAGCCGAAGCCACTGAGGCCACCCCACGTGCGACCAAAACGCCTGCCCCGCTCTTCCGACGTGCTGTGGTGCCCACCTACCGCCACCGCGAGACCCACTACGTCGACTTCAACGAGCAGCCGCTGCTGCCCCATCAGCACTCGCGCAACGGGCCCGGCCTGGCCGTGGGCGATGTGAACGGCGACGGTGCGGACGACTACTACGTGGGCGGCACCGCCGTCGGGCCCGGCGCACTGTTCTTACAACGACCCGACGGCACCTTCGCCACCCGCACCTTGGCGAAAGAACAGCGCCACGAAGATCTCGGTGTCCTCTTGTTCGACGCTGACGGCGACAATGACCTAGACCTCTACGTGGTGAGCGGCAGCAGCGAGTTCATGGCCGGTAGCGTGGCATACCAAGACCGCCTTTACCGCAACGACGGCGCAGGAAACTTTACCCTCGCGCCCGATGCCCTGCCCGACCTAAAGGCCAGCGGCGCGGTGGTGACGGCGGCCGACTGGGACGCCGACGGCGACCTGGACCTATTTGTAGGAGGGCGCGTGCGGCCCGGGGCGTACCCACTCGCGCCGCGCAGCTACCTGCTCCGCAACGACGGTGGGCGCTTCATAGATGCCACCACGCAGGTGGCCCCCGCACTGACCGAGATCGGCATGGTGAGCGCCGCCCTCTGGACCGACTTCGACCAAGACGGGGCGGTAGACCTGCTGCTGGCCGGTGAGTGGATGCCGCTGACTTTTATGGCCAACCGCGACGGCCGGTTCGTGAATTTAACTGACCAGACGGGCCTGCCCGACACGCACGGCTGGTGGAACAGCTTGACCGCCGGCGACTTCGACAACGACGGTGACGTGGACTACGTGGCCGGAAACCTGGGCCTGAACACGCGCTACCGCGCCTCGGCCGACGAGCCGGTTTGCCTCTACGCCGCCGACTACGACGGCAACGGCCGCCTTGATCCGGTGCTCTGCCGCTACGTGCAGGGCCGTGAGTATCCCATACACCCGCGCGACGCGATGGCACTCCAAATGCCGGGCGTGAAGCGCCGCTTCCCCAGCTACGCCGGTTACGCTGACAAGACTTACGCCGAGATGTTTACCGACCGCGAGCGACGCGACGCGCGCGTCTTCAGAGCCACCGAATTTCGTTCGGTCTACCTCGATAACCGGGGCGACGGACGGTTCGCACTGCGCGCCCTGCCGAACGAAGCGCAACTGTCGGCCATCTACGGCCTGCTGCCGGGCGATTGGGACGGCGACGGAACGCTCGACGTGCTGCTGACGGGCAACTCGTACGCAGGTGACCCGCAGGTGGGTTGGTACGATGCTTCGTACGGAGACCTACTGCGCGGCGACGGCACAGGCGGGTTTACAGTGGTACCCTGGCAGGAAGCGGGAGTGTACGTACCGGGCGACACGAAGGGCAGCGCTCAACTGGTACGGGCCGACGGCACCTCGCTACTTCTCTTCGCCCGCAACGACGATTCGCTGCTGGCCTACGTGCCAACGACTCCGGCCGAAGGACATACGGTGCGCCTCAATCCACTCGATGTTCACGCCGAGATTACCTTGGCCGACGGTCGCGTTCGCCGGCAAGAGCTTTACTACGGCTCCGGCTACCTGTCTCAGTCGTCGCGTGTGTTGCGTGTGCCCGCCGGCGTCCGGTCGGTGGTGGTGCGTACCTCCGACGGCCGAGTCCGCTCGGTCGCACCCGCCACGTTGTTATCAGTTGCCGAGTAGCCCCACCGGCCTACCTTAGCCACCCTAGCAATTCTCAATATGCCACACCGGTGGTATAATC
>JBARYS010000712.1:0-2485 GCA_049648155.1 Catalinimonas sp.
TACCGACGCCGAGCGAGGCGTAGAGTGGGTAAGGCTCCAGCGCGGTGCCGCCGCCCGTGACGAAGATCTTGCCACCGCCCCGCGCGCGCATGGCGGGCAAAACGGCCTGTACGCTCGGCAGCAGCCCGGCGCAACTGATTTTGAAGTCGTCGACGAGGGTCTGAAAGTCCAGTTCCGAAGGCACGGTCTCGCGGAACGCCGAAGGGTTGTAGACCAGCACGTCGGTCGCGCCCTGCTGCGCTTCGATCTCGCGGAAGGTCGCCGCCACGGCGGCCGGGGCGGTCACGTCGGCGGTGTAGCCGCGCACGTCGGGGGCGTCGGCACCCCTCAGCTCTTCGGCGTAGGCCCGGACCTTATCGGCCGAGCGGGCGATCAAAGCCAGCCGAAAGCCCTCGCGGTGAAAGCGCCGGGCGACGGCCAGGCTGACACCGGGGCCGGTGCCGACGATGGTGAGAAGCGGTTGCGGAGGTTTTTTCATGCGGGGGCCAAAGTTGAGGCATCGCCCGCCGCCAACCAAACTCCTTTTATTCGTCGTCCTCGTCGTCGAAGGCCATCTCGTCGATGGGCTCCTCACCGTCCAGGTAGGCCTCCATCGATTCGTACACCGTCAGGTACTGCACCTTGTCGGCGGTGATCTCCATGCGGTAGAGCTTGCCGTCCACGTCGACGGTGAGCACGCGCTGATCGGGAGCCTTACCGGGGCGATCGTTGACCACCGATCCGATTGCGCCCGACTGCATGTCGGCCATAAAACGGAGAAACTCTTCACTTACCGGCGGGTCTTCGTCTAGATCGTCAAACATATCATGGGCGCTTTTTGTGTGAGGAAACTTACGACGGGAGGATAAAATACGTTCTACGCGGTCGACGGCTGCCGTCGAAAGGGTCGGTCGGAAAATGGGGCGAACGGAAACGCTAGGGCGCGTACTTTCGCTGCTTCCCGAAATAATACATGGATAAAAGCCCTTACTCCCGCGCTTTATTTCTTTTTGTGTTCTTTGCCGCCGGCAGCCTTTCGTCGACGGCCCAGGTCCGCACACCCACCGACTTCCTGGGCTACACGCCCGGCACGCGCTTCACTCCGCACCACCGCGTGGTCGACTACGTGGAGCACGTGGCCGGAGCTTCGCCCTGGGTTACCCTGCAGACCTACGGCGAGAGCTACGAGGGGCGGCCGCTGCTGCTGGCCACGGTGACGGCCCCCCAGAACCACGCCCGCCTCGAAGAGCTGCGCGCGAAACACCTGGCGCAGACCGGCCTCACGGACGCGGCGCCGGCCGAGGGCGAGGTAGCGGTGGTGTGGCTCAGCTATGGCATCCACGGCAACGAGTCGGTCTCGACCGAGTCGGCACTGGTCACGCTCCACCACCTGGTGAGTCGCCCCGAGGCACAGGAATGGCTGGAGAACACGGTGGTGCTGCTCGACCCTTGCCTGAACCCCGACGGCCGCGAGCGGTACGTGCACTGGTACCAACAGACGGTAGGCTACCCTAACAACCCACACCCCGACGCCTGGGAGCACCACGAGCCGTGGCCGCGCGGGCGGGGCAACCACTACCTGTTCGACCTGAACCGCGACTGGGCCTGGCAGACGCAGCAAGAGAGTCAGGCGCGCCACACGGCCTACCAGCGGTGGCTGCCGCACGTGCACGCCGACTTTCACGAGATGGGACCGGACGACAGCTACTTCTTCGCGCCCTCGGCCGAGCCGATTCACGCGGCCGTGACCGACTTTCAGCGCGAGTTCCAGGGCACCATCGGGCGGAACCACGCCGACTACTTCGACCGGGAGGGCTGGCGCTACTTCACCCGCGAGGTGTATGATCTGTTCTACCCCAGTTACGGCGACACCTGGCCCGTGCTGCACGGAGCCATCGGCATGACCTACGAGCAGGGCGGCTCGGGCCGGGCGGGGCTGGCCTACATCGTGGACAACGGCGACACGCTGACGCTGAGCGAGCGGCTGATCCACCACCACACCACGGGCCTCTCGACGGTCGAAGCCGCCGCCACGCACGCCGACCGGCTGAACCAAGAGTTTCGCGCTTACTTTAAGCGGGCGGTTGACGCCCCCGACGGCACCTACAAGACCTACGTGCTGCGCGGCGACACGCCCGCCCGGCGCGACCTGCTCGACTACCTGACCCGGCAGCAAGTCCGCTGGGGCTACGCCGAACGGGCAACGAACGTGCGCGGCGCGTACGATTACCAGTCCGGCCGCACGGGTGACCTCCGCACCGGCACTGCCGACGTGATCGTGCCCGCCGCCCAACCGTACGCCGCCCTAGTGCGCACCCTGTTCGAGCCGCGCACCGCCCTGCCCGACTCGCTGACCTACGACATCACCGCCTGGGCGCTACCCTACGCCTGGGGCGTCGAGGCGTACGCCACCTCCGCCACCCTCCCCTACCGCGCCGCAGCCGCGCCGAACGCAACGACCACCGCCACGCTCACCCAGGGCCGCCCCTACGCTTATGTGCTACCC
>JBARYS010000713.1:0-4850 GCA_049648155.1 Catalinimonas sp.
GCCACGCGCGAAAAGCCTCCACGTCGAGCACGTCGTTCTCGACGAGCTTAACGTCCACGTGGAACTCTTGCACCTCATACTGCTCCTTCTTTCCTGCCGTGACGAACAGGGGTCGCTCCGCCGGGTCGCCGACCACCCGGTACACCAAGCTCGACCGCCCCTGTATCATACCCTGGTTGATGAGCTTGCGGAAGGGCTCTTCGTGGTAAATCCAGCCCCGGTCGTAGAGGAACAGGTTCCAGAAGCGGGCGTAGAGCAGGTGGCCGGTGGCGTGCTCGGTGCCGCCTACGTAGAGATCGACCTCGCCCCAGTAGCGCACGGCCTCCTCGCCGACGAACCGCGCCCGGTTGTCAGGGTCCATGTAACGCAGGAAGTACCAACTCGATCCCGCCCAACCGGGCATGGTCGTGTGCTCGTAAGCGTATTCTCCCCGATACCTCCACCCCTCGGCGCGGGCCAGCGGCGGCTCGCCGGTCTCGGTGGGCAGGTACTCGTCGACCTCGGGCAGCCGCAGCGGCAGGTCGGCATCGTCAACCGGATAGGGCACGTCCTGCTTAAAGTACATCGGCATCGGCTCGCCCCAGTAGCGCTGGCGGCTGAAGATGGCGTCACGCATCCGGTAGTTGACACGCGCGCGGCCCCGCCCGTCGGCTTCGAGGCGTTCGACGACGGTCCGGATGGCTTCGACGCACGACATGCCGTCCAGAAAGCCCGAGTTGATCATCGTCCCCTCCTTCGTGGGGTTCGCGCCCGCCTCGACGTCGGTGCCCTCGATCACGGGGCGTATCTCTAGGTCGAAGTGCCGCGCGAAGCGATAGTCGCGCTCGTCGGAGGCGGGCACGGCCATCACCACGCCGGTGCCGTAGCCGGCCAGGACGTAGTCGGCTACCCAGAGGGGCAGCCGCTCGCCGCTGACGGGGTTCTCGACGTAGCTACCCGTAAACACGCCCGACACGCGCTTGACGTCGGCCATGCGGTCGCGCTCGGTGCGGCGCCTGGTCTCTTCCAAGTACGCTTCCACGTCTCTGCGTTGCGCCTCGGTGGTGAGTTGCGGCACCAGTTCGTGCTCGGGGGCCAGCACCACGTACGTGACGCCGAAGAGGGTGTCGGGGCGGGTCGTGAAGGCCGTCAGCGTCACGTCGTGGCCCTCGACCGGAAAGTCGACCTCGGCACCGTGCGACCGGCCGATCCAGTTGCGCTGCATCTCTTTGAGGGCGTCTGACCACGCCAGGCCGTCGAGGTTGCGCACGAGCCGTTCGGCGTAAGCGGTGATGCGCAGCATCCACTGGCGCATCAGTCGCCGCTCCACGGGGTGCCCGCCCCGCTCCGAGCGTCCGTCTTTGACTTCGTCGTTGGCCAGCACCATGCCGAGTGCCGGGCACCAGTTCACGGTGGCGTCGGTCAAGTACGCCAGACGGTACTTCAGCAAAAGTCGCTGTTGGTCGGTCGCCCTCATTGTCCGCCACTGGTCGGCCGTGACGGGGGGCGTGTCCTCGTCGCAAGCGGCCCGCAAGTCTCCGTTGCCTGCGCTCGCCAGCTTGTCGACCAGCGTTTGAATCGGCGCGGCACGTCCGTGGGCCTCGTCGTACCAAGAGTCGAACAGTTGCTGAAAAATCCACTGCGTCCAGCGGTAAAAGTCGGGGTCGGACGTACGCACCTCGCGTGACCAGTCGTAGGCGAAGCCGATCTTCCGTAGCTGTTCGCGGTAGCGGGCCAGGTTCTGCTCGGTGGTCACGGCCGGGTGCTGTCCGGTCTGGATGGCGTACTGCTCGGCGGGCAGCCCGAAGGCGTCGAAGCCCATGGGGTGCAACACGTTGAAGCCCCGGTGCCGCCGGTAGCGCGCCACCACGTCGGAGGCAATGTAGCCCAGTGGATGCCCCACGTGTAGCCCCGCCCCCGAGGGGTAGGGAAACATGTCGAGCACGTAGTACTTGGGGCGGTCCGGGTCGATCCGGATGCGGTAGGTGCCTTGCTCTTGCCAGCGCCGTTGCCACTTGGCCTCGACGGCGCGAAAGTCGTATTCCATGATGATCGGAAGCGTTTCGCGCAAAAGTAGCAGAACCCCGCAGGGGGCGGCGTGGCCGGGGCTGCGCCTCATCCCGAACGGAAACGGAGCGAGAAGAGATACCTTCGGAAAAGCCATCGGGGCGGTCCGCGTGGGAGTTCGATTCAACGGTCTATTTCGGGGCCGCTATCGAGTACTTCGACCCCGACCCCGATTCAGGGCACGCGGTGGACCGCCGCAACTATCGAGCAGATGATCTCGGAAAACGCCCGAACGGCGACCGGATGCCGGTTTCACAGCGCATTATTCGCGCGTCGGGGCGACCCCGGCGTCAGCTCCTCGGCGGGGTCGCACCGCTCGCGAAGCCGCCGTCCCCGGGCCTCGTAACTTGCGGCGACGACACACGATCCTACCACATGGCCAAAGGCAAGAAAAACAGCGGCGCGAACATTACGCCCGAACAGATTACCGCGCTTCTCGACGAGCACCCCGACCGTTCGTTCTCCTTCAAGCAGATCGCCGAAGCGCTCGGGGTGAGCGGCAAGTCGGCCAAAGTGCAGCTCACGCAGGCCCTGGAGCAGGTTATGGCCGGCAACGGCGTGCTGCTCCGGCGGAACGAAGCCAACGAAGCCAACGAAGCCGTCGACCGCCCCGCCCCGCCCGACAACACCCTGGTGGGCGTGGTGGAGCACGTCAACCCGCGCTTTGCTTTCATCGTGAGCGACGAGAGCGAGCAGGACACCAAGATCGACACCGACCAATTGATGGGCGCGCACGACGGCGACACCGTCCGCGTGGCCGTCTACCCGGCGAGCAAGCGGCAGCGCAGCCGGGGCGGGCGCGGCAACAACCCCGAGGGCGAGGTGGTCGAAATTCTGGAGCGGGGCCGTACCGAATACGTCGGCAAGATCGAGATTTCCGAGCGGCACGCCTTCGTCATCCCCGACGGGCGGCGCATGTACGACGACATCTTCGTGCGGAGTGAGCACATCGGCCACGCCCACAACAACGACAAGGTGGTGGTGCGCATCACCGAGTGGCCCGAGGGTAAGTTCAGCCCCGTCGGCGAGGTGATCGAGGTGCTCGGGCCCGCCGGTGCCCACAACACCGAGATGCACGCCATCATGGCCGAGTTCGGGCTCCCGTTCCAGTTTCCGGAGGGCGTCGAGCAGGAGGCTGAAAGCATCTCCGACCAGATTTCTCAGGAAGAGGTTGCCCGCCGCCGCGACATGCGCGACGTGCTCACGTTCACCATCGACCCGGTCGACGCCAAGGATTTCGACGACGCGCTTTCGGTACGGAAGCTCGACGGGGGCGACTGGGAGGTGGGTGTGCACATTGCCGACGTGACGCACTACGTGCACCCGGAAACCGACCTGGAAAGGGAAGCCCATCGCCGGGCGACGTCCGTCTACCTCGTGGACCGCGTGGTGCCGATGCTGCCCGAGCGCCTCTCGAATGGCCTCTGCTCGTTGCGTCCGCACGAAGACAAGCTCTGTTTCTCGGCGGTGTTCCGGCTCGACGAGCGCGCCCGCGTGCGCGACGAGTGGTTCGGCCGTACGGTGATTCACTCGGACCATCGCTTCGCCTACGAGGACGCGCAGAAGGTGCTGGACGGGCACGACGACCGCTACACCGAAGTGCTGCTGAAACTCAACCAACTGGCCTACAAGCTGCGCGAAGAGCGCTTCAAGCGCGGGGCCATCGGCTTCGAAACCACCGAGGTACGCTTCAAGCTCAACGACGAGGGCGTGCCGCTGGCGGTTGTGCCCAAGGTGCGGCAGGATGCCCACAAGCTGATCGAGGAGTTTATGCTGCTGGCGAACAAGCGCGTGGCCGAGTTCGTCTACCACGCCCGCAAAGACCGCAAGAAGAACACGCTCGTCTACCGCGTGCACGAGAGCCCCGACCCCGATAAGTTGAGCACGTTTGCAAACTTCGCCGGGCGCTTCGGCTACACCATCGAGACCGAGGGCAAGGCGGCGTCGCTCTCGCTGAACCGAATGATGACCAACCTGGAGGGCAAGCCGGAAGAGGAGCTGCTGCAAAACTTGGCGATCCGCACCATGTCGAAAGCGCGCTACACCGTCGAGCCGCTGGGGCACTTCGGGCTGGCCTTTCCGCACTACACGCACTTCACCTCGCCGATCCGCCGCTACCCTGACATGATGGTGCACCGCATGTTGCAGCACTACCTGGACGGCGGCGACCCGCTGGCCCCCGGCCCCTGGGAGAAGCTCTCGCGCCACGCCTCCGAAATGGAGCGCCGCGCCGTGGAGGCTGAGCGGGCGTCGGTGAAATACAAGCAGGTGGAGTTCACGCGCCTGCAAGACCCCGACAAAGTGTACGAGGGCATCGTGTCGGGCGTGGCCGAGCACGGCATCTACGTCGAGATGACCGAGACGCGCTGCGAAGGCATGGTGCGGATGAGCGACATCGACGGCGACTATTACGAGCTGGACCCGGAAAATTACCGCGCCTTGGGCCGCCGCACGCAGCAGATCATCGCCTTCGGCGACCCGGTGCGCGTCCGCGTGATCGACACCAACATGGAGCGCCGCATCATCGACCTCGCCTTCGCCGATACCAAGGGCGGCACGTCGGGCAATGGCGGGCGGCAGCAGAACGGCCGCAGGCCGTCGGGTCGGGCGCGCTCGGGCGGCGGCTCGGGCGGGGGGGCTTCGAAGGGGCGTTCTAGTCGCGGTAAGGGCGGCCGGAAGCAGAAGTAGCTCTAGCGCGCTTCCAACGCGACGATCAGCGAGACGTCGCCGGAGATGGGAATGGGCAGATCGATGCCGTCGAGGCTGATCGGGGCGGACTGCACACGCATATCGGTTTCGGTGAC
>JBARYS010000714.1:0-6611 GCA_049648155.1 Catalinimonas sp.
GCTACGGCTGGGCGACGAAGAGCGGCTCGGCGTGTAGCTACGGCTCGGGCTGCTGCTGCGGCTGGGTGTGCTGCGACGTGGTGTCGAGTAGCTGGGCCGGCGGTCGGGGGTAGTAGAGCGGCTGGGCGTGTAGCTGCGGCTCGGCGTTGCCGTACGACTGGGCGTGTAGCTACGACTGGGTGTATAGCTACGGCTCGGGGTAGCGGAACGACCCGGCGTGGCGCGCTCGTTCGAACCAGGTGACACGACGCGAGCAGGGCGACCGTCCATCGGGCGGGTGATGCGCTCCCCACGGGCGGGGCGGGCATCGGCGCGCTCGATGGCATCACCGCCGACGGTGCGCACGCCGCGCGGAGATTGCACGATGCGGCCACCGCCGTCGTCGGGCGAAGTGAAGCGTCCGCGCGGGCGGGTTGCCGTACGGGCGTTGTTTGCCAGCACCGTACTGCTACGGTTCATGCGCGGCGAGCGGACCACATTGCGGCGGCGGATGTTGTCGACGAGCATACCATCCTGAAAGCCATTGTGGTAGCCCATCGCGTAAGCATTGCGGCCAAAGCCACCGCCCCAGCCCGGACCCCAGAACGGATCGTAGAAGCCACCGCCCCAACCCGGACCACACCAGGCGTTACGGCCGAAGCCACCGCCCCAGCCCGGACCCCAGAACGGATCGTAGAAGCCACCGCCCCAGCGGTTCCAGCCCCAGCCTATACCGAAGCCGACGTTCACCGTGATGCCCGGACGCATCCAGGGGCTGAAGCCCCGGCGCATCACCCACGGGTCGTAGAAGAACGGGTCGTAATAGGGGTTGTAAAAGCCCCAGCCGGTGTTCATCCAAACAGGCTGCGTATAGGGCTGAAAGGCGGGAGCGATGGGGGCCGCCGTGGCGAAGCGGTTCGCCTGCGCACGCGACTCGTCGTAGTAGTCCGCCTCCGGAGCTGCCTCCTCGTCATAGCGTTGGCTGTAACTGTCGTCGTAATAGTCGCCGGTCGCAACGCCCGAAGAGGGAGCGGCATCACCGGTGCGGGGCGTATTCTTAGCATTAACCTGCACCGCCCGTCGGTCGGCCGAGGTAAAGTACAGATCGTCGTTCTCGACCCCTTGCTGAGCGGTGTACGACGTGCTGCAGGCGGCCAACAAGGGCACGACCAGCGCGGCGGATAAAAGGGTCAGTGGTTTCATATGACTAGAGGTTTATGCTGCGAAACGAAAGATAAGGCATCCGGTGCAGGGCAGCAACAATGCGTTGGGTTAGTCTACCTTTGTCGGACACACACGCCGAGATTACATCAAGAATAGTACCAGTAATGCGCCCATCACGTCCGCACGGTACGTAATAATACTATAGAAATGATCAAAGGGTTACCCAAACGCGGCGACGACTACTCGCTCTGGTACAACGAGCTGGTCAAAAGGGCTGATCTGGCCGAGAACGCCCCCGTGCGCGGCTGCATGGTGATCAAGCCCTACGGCTTCGCCATCTGGGAAAAGATGCAAGCTGCCCTCGACCGCATGTTCAAGGAGACCGGCCACGAGAACGCTTACTTTCCGCTCTTCATCCCGAAGTCGTACCTGAGCCGCGAGGCCAGCCACGTGGAAGGCTTCGCGAAGGAGTGCGCCGTGGTGACGCACTACCGCTTAAAAAGCAACGAAGCCGGCGACGGCGTGGTGGTCGACCCCGAAGCCAAGCTAGAAGAAGAGCTGATCGTGCGGCCCACCTCCGAGACGGTGATCTGGAACACCTACCGCAACTGGATCCAGTCGTACCGCGACCTGCCGCTGCTCATCAACCAGTGGGCCAACGTGGTGCGCTGGGAGATGCGCACGCGCCTCTTCCTCCGCACCTCCGAATTTCTCTGGCAGGAGGGCCACACCGCCCACGCCACCGCCCAAGAGGCCCAAGAGGAGACCCGCCGGATGTTGGACATCTACGCCACCTTCGCTGAGGAGCACATGGCCCTGCCGGTGGTGCGCGGCATTAAGACCGAGCGGGAGCGCTTCGCGGGGGCGGTCGACACCTACTGCATCGAAGCACTGATGCAAGACGGCAAGGCGCTGCAAGCGGGCACGTCGCACTTTCTAGGGCAGAACTTCGCCAAGGCGTTCGACGTGCGCTTCGCCACGCGCGAGGGCGGCGGCGAGGAGTTCGTTTGGGGCACCTCGTGGGGCGTGAGCACCCGCCTGATGGGCGCGCTCATCATGGCGCACTCCGACGACGCCGGGCTGGTGTTGCCCCCCAAGCTCGCGCCCATCCAGGTGGTGATCGTGCCGATCTTCCGTAAGGACGAGCAACTTAATCTGATCTACGACCGCGTGCGGCCGATCATCGACGCCCTGCGCGAACGGGGCGTGACGGTGCGCTTCGACGACCGCGACACCTACAAGCCCGGCTACAAGTTTGCCGACTGGGAGATGAAGGGTGTGCCGCTGCGGCTGGCCGTCGGCCCGCGCGACTTGGAGAACGGCACCGTCGAGGTGACCCGCCGCGACACCGGCGTGAAGGAGCTGCACTCGATGGACCATATCGTCGGGCTGGTGCCGCAGTTGCTCGACGAGATTCAGCGAGGCTTGTACGACCGGGCCCTGGGCTTCCGCGAGCGGATGACCACGCGCGTCGAGACTTGGGACGAGTTTCAGGAGACGCTCGACACCACCGGCGGCTTCGTGCTGGCCCACTGGGATGGCACCGGCGAAACGGAAGAGAAGATCAAGGAGGCAACCAAGGCGACCATCCGTTGCGTGCCGCTCGACGCGCCCGACGAGGCCGGAAGCTGCGTGTTCAGCGGTAAGCCGTCGGAGCGGCGCGTGCTGTTCGCGCGGGCGTATTGAAGTACAGAGCGCGGGGCAGGCACCCGCCCGGCAAGTCTCCGACGGTAACAAGACGGGCTGCCTCCACCCATCAGACTTGCTCAGCAGAGCGGGCGAGCTTATGGCGCCCCGAAACGTCGCTTTAGACGCCTTCCACCTGCCCCCTGCGCCCGCTCATCAGTTCAGATGGCCTCTGTTCTGTGCGTTCGTCGTAACCTCATCCTTCAGTTGAAGGTTTACTGAAAACCTACCCAAGTGCTTCTTTCTACACATCCTCTCGTTATGCTCACTCATCTTACTAAACCGCTGGTTGCGGGGCTTTTGCTGGGCGGCACGGTCGCCGGGGCGGCCCACGCTCAGACGAAGCTGGTCGAAAAAGTGACCCGCGACGGCGACGAACTCGTCATTCCCTACGAAAAGTACGTGCTCGACAATGGGCTGATCGTTATCGTGCACGAAGACCACTCGGACCCGCTGGTGCACGTCGACGTGACCTACCACGTGGGTTCGGCCCGCGAAGAGATCGGTAAGTCGGGCTTCGCGCACTTCTTCGAGCACATGATGTTCCAAGGCTCCGACAACGTGGCCGACGAGGAACACTTCAAGATCGTCACCGAGTCGGGCGGCACGATGAACGGCACTACCAACCGCGACCGCACCAACTACTTCGAGACCGTGCCGAGCAACCAGCTCGAAACCGCCCTCTGGCTCGAAGCCGACCGCATGGGCTTTTTGCTCGACGCCGTCACGCAGCGGAAGTTCGAGGTGCAGCGCGCCACGGTGAAGAACGAGCGCGGCCAGCGATACGACAACCGCCCCTACGGCCTGGCGGGTGAGTACGTCGCCAAGACGCTCTACCCCTACGGACACCCCTACTCGTGGCTGACCATCGGCTACGTGGAGGACCTGAACCGGGTGGACGTGAACGACCTGAAGAACTTCTTTCTGCGCTGGTACGGCCCCAACAACGCGGTGCTGACCGTGGGCGGCGACGTGAAGCCGGAGGAGGCCGTGAAGTTGGCCGAGAAGTACTTCGGCTCTATCCCGCGTGGCCCGGAGGTGGACGATATGAGCTTGCCCACCGTGGCACTGGAGGCCGACCGCTACGTGTCGTACGAAGACAAGGTGCGCTTCCCGATGCTGCAGATGGTCTTCCCGACCGTGCCGCGCCACCACCCCGACGAAGCTCCGCTCGACGCGCTGGCCCAGATTCTGGGCGGCGGCAACAACTCAATCCTCTACCAGAACCTGGTCAAGACCCAGAAAGCGCTACAATCGGTTAGCTACCACCCGACCTTCGAGCTAGCGGGTGAGTTTACGCTCAACGTCGTGGCGTTCCCGGGGCAGACCCTGCCCGACATTGAAGCCACCGTGCGCGCGGCCTTCGAAGAGTTCGAACGGCGCGGCCCCTCGAACGAAGAGGTGATGCGCTTCCGGGCGCAGAACGAGGCCCAAACCATCAACGGCCTGATGAGCGTGCAGGGCAAGGTGTCGAAGCTGGCCGCCTACGAGACTTTTGCCGACGACGCCGACTACCTCGGTAAGGAGCTGAAAGCGTACCAGAGCGTAACGCGTGCCGACATCATGCGCGTCTACAACCAGTACATCAAAGGTAAGAAGGCCGTCATCCTGAGCGTGGTGCCCGAGGGGCAGATGGCCGTGGCTGCCGCCCAGAAGAGCTACGAGGCTTCGCCGGAGGGCTACGAAGCGCCCGACTACGGCTACGACGGCCTCACCTACAACAAGGCGCAAGACAACTTCGACCGCGCCCAGCGCCCCACGCCCGGCACCAGTCCGCTGCCCAAGGTGCCCGAGATCTGGCGCGAAGAGCTCTCGAACGGCATCGAAATCCTCGGTACTGAAAACCGCGAAGTACCCACCATGACGGTGCTCATCACCGTGCCCGGCGGCCACGAGCTGTCGGCAAAAGACCCTTCGAAGGCGGGTATCGCCGGCCTGACGGCGGCCATGATGAACGAAGGCACCGAGCAGTACACGTCGGAGGAGTTTTCGTCGGAGCTCGACAAGCTGGGCAGCACCGTGCGCGTGTCGTCCGGCGGCAACAGCACCACCGTTTACGTGCAGAGCCTCGTGAAGAACCTGGACCGCACGCTGAAGCTGACGGCCGAGCGTATGTTCCGCCCCCGCTTCGATGCCGACGACTTCGAGCGTCTGAAGAAGCGACAACTGGAGGGCATCGCCAACCAGAACAACCAACCCGAGGTGATCACCGGCAACGTGTTCAACCGGTTGCTCTACGGCGAGCGTGACATTCGCGCCATCCCCGGCAGTGGCACCGCCGAAACGGTCGAAAGCATTACCCTCGACGATGTGCGCAATTTTTACGAGCAGTACTTCTCGGCCGACCACGCCTACGCCGTGGCGGTGGGCGACCTCACGCAGAGCGAGATCATGCCGAAGCTTGCCTTCCTGGCCGCCTGGGAAGCTAAGCCGGTCGAATTGCCCGAGCCGGCCGACGCGCCCAAAATCGACAAGACGCGCCTCTACCTCGTGGATAAAGAGCAGGCCCCACAGTCGCAAATCCGTGTGGGGTACGTGGCGCTGCCCTACGACGCCACCGGCGAGTTCTACCGTGCCAACCTGATGAACTACCCGCTGGGCCGGGCCTTCAACAGCCGTATCAACCTGAACCTGCGCGAAGACAAGGGCTACACCTACGGCGCACGTGCTTACTTCTCGGGCAACGAGCAGGCCGGTCCGTTCCTGACCTTTGCGGGCGTGCGCGGCGACGCCACCGACAGCTCAGTGGTCGAGATCATGAAGGAGATCGAAGGCTACCGCACGGACGGCATCCGCCCCGACGAAGTAGAATTCCTGAAGAATTCGCTCGGCCAGAGCGAGGCGCTCGACTACGAGACACCCTACCAGAAGGCAGGCTTCCTGAGCCGCATCGTACGGTACGACCTCAACGAGAATTACGTGAAGCAGCAAGCGAAGATCCTCAACAATATCACTAAAGAAGAGATCGACCTACTGGCGAAGAAGTACCTGCCCACCGACCGGATGCACATCTTGGTGGTCGGCGACAAGGCGTCTGTTAAGCCCGGGCTGGAGAAGCTCGGCTACGAGATCGTGGAGCTGGACCAGGACGGTAACCGCATCGACGCCGACGAGATGGGCGGCGAGACCATTGAGATGGAGAAGAAGCCCGCCCCCGCTAAGACCGAGAAGAAGCGCCAACGCGGCGACCGCTGATTGGTTCCAGTTCAACGGCAAGGAGAAAGAGACTGAGCTGGGGCTGGGCTGGTATGACTACGGGGCCAGGATGTATGATCCAGCGTTGGGGCGGTGGATGTCGGTGGACCCGCTGACAAGTGAGATGCCGAGCTGGTCGCCGTACAACTACACATTCGATAATCCGATCCGCTTTATTGATCCGGATGGGATGGCACCAGGAGACTGCTGCGGCGGTGATTTGCTAGGTGATCTCGCAAAAACAGCGCGAAACTATGTAGCTAACGAGATTCGCAATAGAGTTGTGAACACCGGTAAAGCTATCAGAGAGGATACGCATGAATTTCTAAGTGGCTTGAATGTAAGCTTATATGCTAAGGGAGACGCTAAACTCACTGTTGGTCAGAGATATGCTGTGGAAACAGAAGATGGTTTAGGAACGGCGTTGTTGCATGAAGATTTAAGTTTGACCACCTAAATCAGGATTTTACAAGATGGGCTGGCGCCCGTATCTTTGGTTTAGGACATCAAAAGATCAAACAACCAGCCCATGTCATCAAAGATAAAGAAAGACGAACGATTCGAGGAAAAAGATAAGCAGCGGTACA
>JBARYS010000715.1:0-2126 GCA_049648155.1 Catalinimonas sp.
AGAGACTTGCGAGCCCGCGTCGCGCGGACTCATTTGTGAGGAAATATACTTTAGGGCCCACGAATTTAACAAAACTGTGGATTATTCGAGGAGGGGTTCTCGGCGAACGACCGCCTGCGTGAGCCGAGGGTAGCTTTTGCTTCTTCGGTCCGATAAAAAGAAGGTCTCCGACTCACCCCTTCACCGCCCCGCGCGGGCCTTCTGCCGGCTACGACGGGCGTACGGACGCAAGTCTCGACGCCCACCCGAGTCGGGATTACCCCTCGCGATTTCAGTACGTTTGCGGCTCCAAACGCACCACCATGTCCACCCCCGCCAACCACCCCCCACCGGACCCGGACGAGCCGCAGGTTGAAGTGCTCGACAACGACCGGAACGGCCGCATCCGGGTCGGAGAATTCTACCAGAACCTGGCCCGGCAGGGCATCACGCACGACGACCCCCGCCTGCGCGAGGCCAACCGCGCCATCGACCGGGAGTGCATCGAAGAGAACGGCCACCGGTTGATCGACCCCGAGGCGTTGGGGCGGATCGCCGGGACGAAGCAGATCATCGGCCGCTCGCTGAATCGTCACAACATCATTCCCGACTTCGAGGGGTTCATCGCTGACTTGCACGACATCTGCGACCGCGTACTTCCCCTGACCGACGGCCACGTGGCGACCTACATCCCGCAGTTGAAGAAGGTCGACCCGGAGCTGTTTTCGGTGGCCGTCTGCACCGTCGACGGGCAGACCTACGCGCTGGGCGACACCGACGTGCGTTTTACCCTGCAGTCGAGCCACAAGCCCGTCAACTACGCCCTGGCTCTCGAAGAGCTCGGCGAAGAGCGTGTGCACCAACACGTGGGCAAAGAGCCGAGCGGGGTCTCGTTCAACGCCCTCACGCTCAACCAGCGCGGCCTGCCGCACAACCCCCTCATCAACGCGGGGGCGATCATGACGTCGGGGCTGATCGGGCGTGAGCTGGACTTGGCCGACCGCTTCGACCTGGTGGTAAGCACTTGGCGACGCCTAAACGGGGGCGAGGGGCACACGTTCGACAACGCCACTTATCTTTCGGAGCGCGGCACGGCCGACCGCAACTTCGCCCTGGCCTACTTCATGCGCGAGAACGGCGCCTTCCCACCGAACACCGACATCAAAGAGGTGCTCGACTTTTACTTCCAGTGCTGCGCCGTCGAGTCGAGCGCCCCGCAACTGGCGCGCGTGGCGGCCACCTTCGCCAACTCAGGCGTGAACCCTTTTACGCAGGAGCGCGTGTTTCGCCCCCGCACGGTGATGAACACGCTCTCGATCATGTACACCTGCGGCATGTACAACTACTCGGGCGAGTTCGCCTTCGCCATCGGCCTGCCCGCCAAGAGCGCCGTGTCGGGGGCGCTCTGGTTGGTGGTGCCCAACGTGATGGGCATCGCCGTCTATTCGCCGCGCCTCGACGAGAACGGCAACACCGTGCGGGGCGTGGCCTTTGCCCGCGAGCTGGTGCGGCGCTTCAACTTCCACAACTACGACGCGCTGAACGTGGAGCTGGACGACAAAAAAGACCCCCGCCGGCAGAAGTACCAGACCAAGGCGCAGGAGGTGATGTCGCTGATCTTCGCCGCCTCGTACGGCGACCTCGACGAGGTCAAGCGCCTGCACGCACTGGGCGTCGACCTGAACGCCGGCGACTACGACGGCCGCACGGCGCTGCACCTGGCCGCCGCCGAGAACCAGCGCGCCGTGGTGGAGTACCTGCTCGCCAACGGTGCCCGGCGCGACGTAAAAGACCGCTGGGGGGGCACGCCGCTGAAGGACGCTAAGAAGGGCCGCCACCCGGTGATCGTCAAGCTGCTGGAAGAGGAGTAGGGGCGGGCTACCGCACGGTGGCCTCCTCCGCCACCAGCCCCCGCATCAGCGCGCGCAGGTGCGGCTCGGCGGCGGCGGCGGCGGCCACCACCTCGGCGATGGTGACGGGCTTGAGCTTGCCCGGCGAGCAGAGGTCGGTGATGATCGAGACGGCGAAGGTGGGCAGCCCCATGTGGCGGGCGGCCAGCACCTCGGGCACGGTCGACATCCCCACGGCGTCGGCCCCGATGGTGCGCAGGTAGCGGTACTCGGCGGGCGTCTCCAGATTAGGGCCGG
>JBARYS010000716.1:0-8515 GCA_049648155.1 Catalinimonas sp.
CCGGAGGGCTTCGTCGTACTCCCCGTCGGCCAGCATGTCGGCCGAGAAGAGCGTGTACTCTACCAGCGCCCGACGGGGCGAAAAAGGCAGCACGTAGAAAAAGCGCATCACCCCTCGTTGCGGCGTGCGGAAGTCAAAGAACGTCGGCGCATCGGTGTCGAAGGCGTCTTCTTCGGTATCGACCACCCACCCTTTGAAGTGCTGCAGGAGGTAGTGATAGCGCTGCGGCCGCTTAGGCACCTTGCGCGCCACGAAACGGCTGTCGAACACCCAGCGAGCGGCGTACTGGCAGCCGTTCTGGTCGGTGACCGTCGCGCCGTCGGTACCATCCACCACCCGGCGGACGTTCGCCTGTTGCCACTCTACCCCCGGCTCTTCGGTCAGCCGTTTACGGGCGTACTCGTAAAAGTCGATGCCCCGGATGGTGCGGTAACGGTAGTCATTCAACGGGAGGTGCAGGTCTTCGCCGTCGCCGAAGAAGCGCAGGCAGTCCCAAGTGCGCAGCGCCAGCCCGTCGAACGGCGTGGGTGTACGCGACCAGTAGCTCCAGGTGCGGTCGTTGCTCTGCTTCTGACTGCGGTCCAGGATCAACAGACGTCGGCCTTTCAGCAGGCCCGCCTCGGCCAGGTGGCAGGCCAGGCTCAGGCCCGAGAGGCCACCGCCCACCACTAGAAAGTCGTATGGCTGGGGAGTTGGCATGGCTCGTGGATAAAAGTGGAGGCGTGAGGGGGTGTAGAGATCGAGCGCAAAATAACCCCGTTCGCCGAGGCTTTCACCGAAAATAACCAAACGGGAGGCCTAAGGTTACCGGGGTACCGCGCCGCCCGCTGGTCACTTCGGCACGGCCATGCGCAGCTCCCGCTCGGCGAGGCTCTGCACGATAATCTCCATCGTTTTGTCGTCGTCCAGCGCAACACGGATCACGTTGTCGGTTCGCTCCCACTCTCCTTGATGGGTGTCGAGCCGGTCGGTGGGGCCGATGCGGTACTCCACGAAGCTGCCGTCTTCGGTAATGGAAAAACCATCCCGCCCGCGCGAGGGGGGAAACTCGTAGTCGTCGGGGCGGTACACCCAGTACTGGGGCGTGTCTTCTTCGAACGAGTGTACCCACCGGCGGTAGAGCCACTCCTCCTTGATCTCGGCATTTTCAGCGCACCGGGCGGCCAAGAGAATCCCGAGCAATGTCATCCAACTAAGAATTCGCGTCATAATTTCGTAGCTTGCTGATTAGTTATCACCTACCGGCGCGAAGCTCCCGCTCAGCAGTCGCATTACAAACGAGTATTTCGATGAAAACGGATATAAAGACCCGTCCTCTGGCCGAATGGATCGGCCACCACCGCCGCCCCGTGGTCATCGCCGGGCCGTGCAGCGTAGAGACTGAAGCGCAGCTGCGCGCCACCGTCGAAGGATTGATGTCGCAACCGGTCGACATGGTGCGCGTCGGCATCTGGAAGCCCCGCACACGCCCCAATAGCTTCGAGGGGCACGGTGAGCGCGCCCTGCCCTGGGTGCGTGACGTGAAGGCCGAAACGGGCCTGCGCTTCGCCACCGAGGTGGCCACGCCCGAGCACATCGAGCTCGGCCTCAAGTACGGCATCGACGCGTTTTGGATCGGTGCGCGCACCACGGTCAACCCGTTCAACGTGCAGGCGCTGGCCGACGCCCTGCGGGGCACCGACGTGCCGGTGCTGGTCAAGAACCCCATTAACCCCGACCTGGGGCTGTGGGTGGGCGCGCTGGAGCGTTTCGCCGGGGCAGGCCTGACGAAGTTGGGCGTCATTCACCGGGGCTTCTCTTCGTTTCAGAAAGGGCGCTACCGCAACCCGCCGCTCTGGAAGCTGCCCATTGAGCTGAAGCGCCTGCTGCCCGACATGCCCATCATCTGCGACCCGAGCCACATCGGCGGCACCCGCGAGCTGATTCAGCCGCTCTCGCAGAAGGCCCTCGACCTGAACTACGACGGCCTGATGATCGAGACCCACCCGACGCCCGACACCGCCTGGAGCGACGCCGCCCAGCAGGTGACGCCCGCGCGCCTCGGCGAGATTCTGCAGGAGCTACGCGTGCGCCAGCCCAGCAACTCGGAGCCGACCTACCGCAACCGCCTGGAAGAGATGCGCCAACAGCTCGACCACCTGGACCACGAGCTGCTGGAGGTGATGGCCGCCCGCATGGCCGTGATCGAGAAGATGGGCCAATACAAAAAGGAGAACAACGTAGCGATCTTCGACGTGAGCCGCTGGGACGAGGTGTTCAAGAGCCGCGCCGCCTGGGGCGACGAGATGGAGCTACACCGCCGGTTTGTGCAGGAGATCTTCCAGACCGTGCACGTGGAGTCGGTGCGCCGGCAGACGCAGATTTTGGATAAGAAGGAGCCGGAGAGCGAGCTGACCTGACGCACGATAAAGGGCCTTACCGAAAGAACGCGGGGGCTTCACCGGTTGGGTGAAGCCCCCGCGTCGGGTTTCGATGCCGACGTAGTCGGATAGCTCCGTTATCTTCTTTCGTACTCGGCGGTGACGGTGAAGATCGTATTGTTGACATCTTGCTGGAATTCGAGCGTCATCTTGTTTTCTGAGATCTCGACGATGTCGACGGATATTGAAGCGCCGTTTCCTGATACCGTAATGACGGTCTCGTCGCTGTTCAACAGCCAGCTACCTTGTATCGTCTGTGGATCGTTCGTGCTGCACTTCGTCCCCCCCTCGTCTAAGATGTAGTCGCCATCCTCCTCGTAGATCTCGAAGTCATCCTTACTGCAATCTGGGATCAGGTTGAAGTAGTTGTTGGTGAACCCTCCGCTCCCGGTTGGAAATGAAGGGTCTACCGTTCCCGAGATCGCTTTCCATTCTTTGTTGACCAACAATTCGCGGTTCGTCTGGGGATCGTCGTCGTTGCAAGCGGCCAGACCGACCGTGACGACGGCGACAGCTATTAGTGAAACCATTAAGCTTCTCATCTTTTCTGAAGGGGTTTAGTGATAGATTGCCTGGACAAATTGCGCGAAATATCTACGGCGGTCAAGTACGCGTGCAATAACCTACAGAATATACTACAACGGTTACTTTGGACACCAGAAATAGATTTTACTGCACGGTGCTTAGATACCTACACCTTTCCGCCTTCGCCGCAGCTTGGCTTCGACGTGCGTTGAGACTCGCTGCCTTGACTTTGTGGTTGGGATTGGGTCCAGCCCTGCACACGCGCGCGCAAGAAACTAAGGTCATCCGCATCCAGCCGACCTACCGCTACATGCAACTCGGCGCGGGGGCGTCGCTGTTTACCCTTCGCGACGAAGCCATGTCGCCCCTCCGCTATCGAGGGCTAAACTTCTCGGCCGTGGGGGCCTATCAAAAAGAGAAGGGGTGTACGTTCCAGCGCTTCGAGTTCGTCTTTCACTACGGCGAGCTATTGCCGGACATATACGACTTCTCGCTCAACGGCATCGCCGAACACCTGCGCGGCGAGCTCGACTACGCCTACCTGCGGCGCGTACGTCCGGGCGCTGCGGGTCCGTATCGCTGGTGGCTGGGTGGGGCGTTGAGCGCGCTGGGTACTTACCGCCTGCACCTGCTCTACAGCAACAACGCCTACAATTGGGAGGTGCTCACACACCTGAACGTGGCCGGACGCGTGGCGCGCGACCTGCGCCTGTGGGGGCGCACGTTCAAGCTGAACTACGAAGCCGCCGTGCCACTGGTCGGCGTGGGCTGGCGGCCTTTTTACACTAGCATCTGGGCCGAAGAGTTGCTCAACCCCGAAGAGCGGACCCTCGGCAACGGGGTGCGCAGCGGCCGATTTTTCACGCTCAACCGCTTCTTCCGCTACCGTTCGCGGCTGGCGCTCGACTACCCCTTCGCCAACGGCAACGCCCTGCGGCTCACCTACGCGTGGGACTATTACCGCTACGCCGCCGAACAGCCCACCTCGGTCGGCAGTCAGCAACTGCTGCTCTCCACCCTCTTCCGTTTCTAAGCCCTATGCCCCGTCTCCTTTCCGTTGCTTGCGTGCTTGCCGTGCTCCTATTCGTAAGGTGCGAGCGCGTGCTGATTGCGCCCGACGGCGACCCGACGGCCGTGGCCACGTTCGACGAGCTCTGGTCGACCGTAGATCGCAAGTACTCGTTCTTCGGGCTGAAGGGGGTCGATTGGGATGAAGTCTACGACCGCTACCGGCCGCGCGTGCAAAACGGCATGAACCCGATTGAGCTGTTCGACGTGCTCTCGGAGATGCTTTTCGAGCTGCGCGACGGCCACGTGAACCTGCGCGCGCCCTTCGACGTGTCGCGCCACTGGGAGTGGTACCTCAACTCGCCGCCCAACTTCAACTACGACGTGATCGAGCGCAACTACCTCGGCGACGACCACCGGCGCACCGGGCCGCTGCTGAATGTGGCCATCGACTCGGTCGGGTACGTCTACTACGAGAGCTTCGGGCAGTTCGTCAGCGACTTTCACATCGACTTCGTCGTGGCCCGCTACCGCAACGCTAAGGGGCTCATCATCGACGTGCGCGGCAACGGGGGCGGCAGCTTGGGCAACGTCGAGACGCTGGTGAGCCGGTTCATCAGCGAGCGGATGCTTTACTCGTTCTGGCGCTACAAGGCCGGGCCAGGGCGCGAAGAGTTCACCGAGCCGATCCCACAGTACCTCGAACCGGCGGGGCCACGCACTTGGACCAGGCCCGTAGTGGTGCTGACGAATCGGAGCTGCTTCAGCGCCACCAACGACTTCGTGCTCGCCATGCAGCAGCTACCCAACGTCACGGTGCTGGGCGACACCACGGGCGGCGGCGGCGGGGTGCCCTATTTCGCCGAACTGCCCAACGGCTGGACCTACCGCTTCTCAACCACCGCCACCCTGACGCCCGACGGCCGGGACGTGGAGGAGGGCATTCCGCCCGACGTGCGGGTGGACCTGAACCCCGACGATGAGATCCGGGGCGTCGACACGATCCTGGAAGAGGCTCTGCGCCGACTACGGTAGCCCCCGGAAACAACAGACCGCCCCGCCGGACGTCGTCCGGCGGGGCGGTCTGTTGTTTTGTTGCCGTTGTTACTCGTAGACGATCAGGCGACGGCGGCGGCCATCATGGGCGCGGCGGCACCCCTCTGCTCCACGAAGTTGATGTCGTAACAATCCGGAAAATAGAGCCGGAGTTTGTCCTTCGCCATCGAGAAGGTCGCGGCCTCGATTCCTTCGACGTGTATCACTCCGTCTACCTTAAAGTTGAGGACGAAGTAGTTTAGTTGCGATCGCATGATCTCCTCTGTTTTCGTGAGATAATCAGTCTATTTCTTAAACGAAAGATGCCCGCGATGCGCGGCATCGTATCGTAATATTACTATTCACTATACCAGTGTCACAAAGAATGGTTGCCCACTCGGCACCTTGCGCACGTAAGTATTTATGACCGAAACGCCCGGAGGTAAACCGCTTTCAGCGAGAAAAATGCCGGTCGTCCGGCGGGTGATTTCGTAAACGCCACGCCCTCAGCATTGTTGCCTAAAAAAGCACGATCCGTATCCGGCGGGCGGCGCGTAAGGTTTGGGGCCACTGTGGCACGGCACTGCGGGCGCGGCAGGCGGCGGGCGTTCGGCCACGTCAGAAACGCATCGTAAAGACGGTCTCCCCAGGCTTGGACTTTACGTTCAGCGTGCCTTTGTGCAGGTGCATAATCTGCCGCGACCAGCTCAGTCCGATGCCCGAACCGGTCCGTTTGGTGGTGTAAAAGGGGATAAAAATTTTGTCGAGCGCCTCAGGCACGATGCCGGGGCCATTGTCGATCACCTCGATGATGACGTGGCTGTTGGCGTCGGCGTAGCCGTGCAGCCGGATCAGCGCGTTCGCCTCCTTTTGCAGAGCCTCGGCGGCATTTTTCGTCAGGTTGATCAGCACCATCTCGACCAGTTCGGCGTCGGCGCGCATCGCCAGTTCGTCGGGCTGCACCCGGCAGTCGATGTTCACGCCGGCGTAGTCGTTGCGCAGCAGTTGTGTTACCTGGCCCAGCAGGTGCCTCACCGACACGTCGGCGAAGTTGGGCTTCGGGATGCTGGTAAAGTTTCGGTAGGCATCTACGAAATGTACAAGTCCGCTGCTGCGCCGCTGGATGGTTGCCAACCCCTCGGTGATGTCGGTACGCGTCTCCTTACCCATCAGCACGGCCTCGCCCATGTCGCGCGTTTCGGTGTCGAACATCTCCTTGATCGTGCCGCTCAGCGAGGCAATGGGCGTGATCGAGTTCATGATCTCGTGGCGCAGCACGCGCGTCAGGTTGCGCCACGACTCCAACTCCTTCTGCTCCAGCTCGGGCTGGATGTTCTGAATCGACACCAGCCGGTAGTGGTTGCCCTGCATCTTGAACTCGGTGGCGTGGATGCTGAGCTGTTTCTCGCCGTTCTGTTCGAAGCGGAGCAGGGCGTGCTCGTTGGCGCGCATCTTCGGCAGCAGGTCGGCCAGTTCGGGACTGACCCTCCGCAGGTCGCCCACCAGGCGCGCGTGGCCGATCTGCAGCAGCCGCCGGGCGGCGGTATTCATCAGCTCGATCCGCCCGAACTGGTCGAACGCCAGCAGGCCGATACCCACGTGCTGCACCACCGTGTGCAGGTAGCGCAGGTTCTCCTCCTTCTCGGCACGTGTGCGCTGAAAGGCCTGCATCACGTCGGCAAAGGCCCGGTTTAACTCCCGGAACGAAGCGCCGAGGTTGCTGTCGCGCGTGAAGCTGCCGGTGAAGTCCGAGTACTTGATCGACTCCAGAAAGCGCGTCAGTTTCTGGTTGGTCTGCTCGACGTAATGTATCAGCAGGTAGAGCTGGTAGAGCAAGGTCAGCCCCACGATGCCCACCGTCACGTAGCGCTGCGAGAAGTAGAGCAGCCACAAGAGCCCCGCCAGCGTCAGCGCGATCAGCACCACGCGAAACACCACCACGAAGCGGAAATTCTTGACGATCATGCCCTTTGCAATCTGTTACGCCCCCCCGGCGGGAGAGTCGGCAGCTTTGCCGACGAGCCCCGCCCGCCGCAACAGTGCCTCCGGCGAGGGATCCTGCCCCCGGAAGCGACGGTAGAGCTCGCGCGGGTGTTCGGTGCCACCGGCCGAGAGCACGTGCCGGCGAAAGCGGTCGGCTGTCTGCCGGTCGAAGATGCCTTGCTCCTGGAAGTAAGCGAAGGCGTCGGCGTCCAGCACTTCAGCCCATTTGTAGCTGGAGTAACCAGCCGCGTAGCTACCTTGAAAGATGTGGCTGAACGCGCAACTGATGCTGGTGTCGGCCACGGGGCGGTAAAGCTCGGTGGCGGCCAGCGCTTGCCGCTCGAAGGTGGGCACGTGGTCGACCGTGGGGGGAGCGCCCGCCTTGTCGGTGGTGTGGTAGGCCATGTCGAGGCGGGCGAAGCCGAGCTGCCGCAGGGTCTGGTAGCCCTGCATGAACTGACCGCTCTCTTTCAGGCGCGCCACCAGGTCGGCCGGAATCGGCTCGTCGGTCTCGTAGTGGCGGGCGAACAGGTCGAGGGCTTTCTGTTCGTAGGTCCAGTTTTCGAGCACCTGAGAGGGCAGCTCTACGAAGTCCCAGTACACATTCGTGCCGGACAGACTCTCGTAGGTGCCGTCGGCCAGCAGGCCGTGCAGCGCGTGGCCAAACTCGTGGAAAAGCGTCTGTACCTCGTTGAAGGTCAACAGCGAGGGCTTCGTGGCGGTAGGCTTAGTGAAGTTGCAGACAATCGAGATGAGCGGCCGCTGCTCGCCCGCTGCGGTGCGCTTCTGCCCGCGGTAGGCCGTCATCCACGCGCCGCTGCGCTTGCCGGGCCGGGGGAAGAAGTCGGCGTAGAGCAGCCCCACGTGTTGATCCCGCTCGTCTGCCACGGCGTAGGTGCGCACGTCGGGGTGGTAGACCGGCACGTCCTCGACCGGCCGAAAGCGCAGACCGAACAGCCGCCCGGCCACGCCGAAGGCCCCGTCGATAACCCTCTCGAGGTTGAAGTAGGGTTTCAGCAGTTCGTCGTCGATAGCGTACCGCTCTTTTTTGAGTTTTTCGGCCCAATAGGCGTGGTCCCACCGTTCGAGCGCGTCGGGGCCGCCGTGGGTGCGGGCGTAGGCAGACAGCTCCGCGATCTCCCGCTCGCCGGCGGGGCGGGCGTGGTTCAGAAGCTCTTCGAGGAAGTCATGCACGCGTCCGGGCGACTCGGCCATGCGCTGCTCCAGCACAAAGTCAGCGTGCGAGGCGTAGCCCAGCAGTTGCGCCCGCTCGTGGCGCAACCCGACCAGCTCCCGGATCACCGGCTGGTTGTCGTGCTCCCCGCCGAACGCCCGGCGGCCATAGGCGTGCATCAGCTCACGGCGGCGCTCGCGGCTGTCGGCGTAGGTAATGAACGGCACGTAGCTGGGTGCTTGCAGCGTGAAGACCCACCGCCCCTCGCGGCCCCGCTCGGCGGCAGTGGTGGCGGCCGCTTCGCGGACGTCGTCGGGCAGGCCACTCAACTCGGCTGCGTCTTCGATCACCAGCTCGTAGGCGTTGGTGG
>JBARYS010000717.1:0-6956 GCA_049648155.1 Catalinimonas sp.
GTTCGTGAATACCTTCACGAACGCGGACGGGTCGGTGGTAGCCAGCGTGGCGCCGTCGCTGAAGTGCCAGATCAGCGAGTCGACGTGCGTCAGGACGGTGTGCTCGAAGCGGAACGCGTCGCCGCTGCAACCAAGAGGCGTGACCTGTGCCACCGCCTCCGGCTTCACCAGTACCCGCACGGGCACGTCGACGACCAGCACGCACGCGTCGGCGTTGATGTCGGCGCGGTGCCAGGTGGTCAGCGTCGCCTCGTAGGTCGTGTCCCGGTCGGTTTCGTAACGGTGCGTCGGGGTGCGCTCGGCCGACCAGTTGCCGTCGCCGAAGTCCCAGCGGAAGTAGCGTGCGCTCGCCGAGAGCTGCGTGAATCCGAACGTCACCACCGACGGCTCGCAGGCGTCTTCGACGGCCTCCACCGTGGCGGTGATCGCGGGCTGCACGTAGACGATCTGCGTGCCGACCGTGTCGCAGCCCCAGCGGTTGCGGGCGACCAGCGTCACGGGGAAGGCGCGGATCGTGTCGTCGGGGTTCGTGAACGTGAAGGCTTCCGGAAGCAGGCCCGCCTGCGCCGTGGCCGAGTCGACCACGACCGTCGTGCCGTCGAAGTTCCACTCGTAGCTCTCCCCGTTTTCGGGGCGGGCGTCGCGGTAGTCAAACCGTACGGTCGCCGGGGTGCAACCCGGCGGGTCGAATGCAAAACCGGCCTTCGGGGTGGGGTAGATCAGCACCTCGTCGTAGTAGAGCGCGTAGCACTCGGGGTCTTCGACGCGCCACGCCCGCAGCGTCACCGGCACGACCAGCACCGTGTCGCTCGTGTTCACGAAAGTGCGCGTCACCGACTGTGTATTGGGGGTGTTGAGGAGGCTGTCCGACGGGTTCGGGAACGAGTAGTCGAACACCCACCTGAACCGGTTGGCGCTCACGGCGGCCTCGTTCGCAAAGGTGGTCGTGAGCACGCCGCACGCCACCGAGTCGCTCATGCTGAAGCCCGCCGCGACAAACGGCTTCACGCGCACGGTGATCGAGGCGGAATCCACGCACCCCTCGTCCGAGTAGACGTAGAGCCACTGCACGTAGTCTTGCGGGGTAGACGTGTTGTTGGTGAACGAGCGGATGATGGGATCGTCCGAGCGGGTCGTGACCACCTCGTTGGTGTGGAAGCGCCACACCTTGCGCAGCCCGGGCGCTTGCCCCGGCCCGTAGCCGAAGCGGAAGCCGAAGTCGCTGCACGCCCCGGTGGGCGAGACGGTCGGGTCAGCTACGGGCACTTCGTTGACTACGATGTCCTGCGTAAAGGTCTGCACGCAGCGGTCGAGGTTGCGGTCGCCCTGGTACCACGCCTCCAAGGTCACAGTGTAAGTGCCGGGCGTGCCGTAGGTGTAAGTGGGGTTGCGGTCGGTCGATACCGAGCCAGGCCCGTTGCCGAAGTCCCAGCGGAAGAAGCGGGCGTTCGTCGACAAGTTCTCGAACTCGACCCTCAGCGGGGCGCATCCGGCGTCTACCGGCGCGAAGGCGGCCGTGACCGCAGGCGGCACGTCGACGGTCGTGCTGTACTGGGTCCGGCATCCCCACTGGTTGCGGGTCCGCAGCTCCACGGTGAAGGTGCGGATGTCGGACGTGCTGTTCAACAGGGTGAGCGACACCGTGCTTCCGGCCGCAGCGGCGGTTTCGGCCAGTTGCCGGGTGCCGTCCACGAACCACTCGTAGCGCTCTCCGGCCGAGGCGGGCCCTCTGTCCAGGTAAGTGAACTCGACGGCGGCCGGGCTGCACGTCACCGTGCCCACGCTGAACTGCGCGCGCGGCTCGGGGTAAACCTCGACGGTGTCGTAGGCATACGCGCGGCACCCTTGCGCGGCGGCACTGTAGACCACCAGCGAGATCGGCACGCGGATCAGCGTGTCGGTGGGGTTCACGAAGCTCGCACGCGGGTTGCGGTCAGTCGACGTGCTCGGCCCGAAAACGGGATGGTCGAAGCGCCACACCCACGTGTCGACCGGCCCGGTGGTGTTTTCGGTGAACCGCACCTCGAGCGGCGTACAGCTCGCGTCGCGGTTCATGTCGAATGCGGCCGCGACGGCGGGCTGTACGATCACCTGCACGCTGTCGAACGCCACGCATCCCCTGGCCGTCTGCGCGGCCACGCGTACTACCACGGTCCGGGGCGCATTCGTTTCGTTGACGAACGTGAAGGTCGTGTCGCGGGCCGTTGAGGTCGTCCACGACGCTCCGTCGACGGTCCAGGTCAGGTCGTCGAAGTCGGCCGAGCCGGCCGCGTTGAAGGTGAACGGTGCGCCGCTACAGCCCGTGAGCCGGTCGGCCGTCACGTCGGCGATCGGCTGCTCGTAGACGCGGATGGTGATCGTGGTGTCGTCGAAGCAGCCCGTAGCGGCGCTATTGGTCGTGCCCACACGCAGGCGCACGTGGTATTCGCCGGGTTCGGTGAAGAGGTGCGAAGGGTTGCGAAGCTCCGACCGGTTGGCACTACCCGAAGCGGGATTGTCAAAGTCCCACTCGAAGCTGTTGGCGCTGGCCGTCGAGAGGTTGGTAAACTGCACGAGCAGATCTTCACAGCCGGCGGCAGCGTCGGGGCGGAAGCTCGCCCGGACGAACGGCTTCACCAGAATGCGTTGCAGCACCGAATCGGCGCACCCCTGCGGGTTGGTCACCACCAGCTTCACGTCGTACTCCAGGTTGAACGTCTCGTTGTTCGTGAACAGCCGCTCGACTGTGCCTGAAGGCGTAGTACGGTTGCTGAACCGCTGCCAGGCGCTCGCGGGGGCGGTGCTGAGCTTGGTGAAGTACTCGTAGCGGCTGCCGGCCACCGTGGCCGTGGCGCGGTTGTCGAACGTGGCCAGCACGTCGGCACACTCGGTGGGCGCGTCGATGGTGAACTGCACCTCGGGTTTTGGCAGCACGGCCACGGTGTCGAAGTGCTGCGCCGTGCAGGTGCCCGACGCGTCCGCCACGTCTAGGCGTATCTCGTACCACGTGGTGTCGGTGTTCGACCGGCTGCGGAAGGGGAAGCCCATCGGCGCGGCCGGCGGCACGCGGTCCCAGTTCGTCGCGCCGACCTCGCGGTACCACCACTCGGCGTTCGCCACGGCGGCGTTCGATTGGTTGATGAAGGTGACATCGAGCGGATCACAGCCGACACGGGCGCTCAGGTCGAAGTCCGCCTGCACCTCCGGCAGCACCACCACGCGCTTGAAGGTAGAGGTCTGACACTGCAATCCGGCGGTGTCGGCAACCACCGTTAGGGTCACGAAGACGGTCTGGGCGAGGTTACCCACGTTGCGGTACCGGTGCGTGACGGACGTCCTCGTGTCGGTCGTGTCGAACGTGCCGTCGCCGAAGTTCCAGAGGTAGCGCTGCCCCCGCTGCGAACCGCCCGGATCAAACGTGACCTCCAGCGGCGAGCACCCCTCATCGGGCGTCACCGTAAAGGCGGCCACCGGCACCGGCTGAACCGTGATGCGGCGGACGGCCTGGTCCGAGCAACTGCCGTTGCTGTTCGACGCCCGCAGGCGAATCTCGTAGTCGAGCGGCGTCGTGCCACCGTTCACGAACGGCGACGGAACGGGCGTGTAGTTCTCGCCGGCGGTCACCGGGGTCGACCAGGTGCCACCCACCGGGCGGAAACTCCACTCGTAGCGGTCGGCCCCGGCCCCGGCGTCGAGCGTAACCAACTCCCCCGAACAGACCGGGTCGGGCCGGGGCGTGAAGTCGGCGCTGACGATGGGCTGCACGCGTACCGTCAGGCTCTTTATGGCCTCACAGCCGTTGGCCGAGATCACGGTCACCTCGGGTGCGTACGGGATGGTGCCCGCCGTGGCGTTGCCGTACACGTGTTGGGCCGTAGGGGTACTGGTCGTGTCGACGCTACCGTCGCCCCAGCGCCAGAAGTAGGTGAAGCTACCGAACAGCGCCGACAGCGAGTCGTGCTCCACCTCGAAGTTGAACGGCGTGCCCGCGCAAGCCTCGGCCGGGGTAACGTTCAGGTTGAAGTCGAGCGTGGGCAGTACGGTCACCACGCGCGTCACGGTGCTGGGGCAACCGAACAGATTCAAGCCCGACAGCGTGATGGTCTCGGTGCGCGGCGCGTCGGTGACGTTGAAGAAGACCGGGCTGAAGGTGGTGCCGCCCCCGCCGCCCACCGACGAGCCCCAGGCCAGCGTGGTGGGGTTGAGGAAGTTGCCCGTGGCTCCAAAGGTGGCGGGCTGCCCCGAGCAGACGGTCGCCGGCCCGTCGATCCGCAGGCTGGCCTGAGGGTGCACGGTGATGTCCTGCGTACGCTCGTAGAAACACGAGGGGTCGCTGCCGTCGGGGTAGAGGCGCATCCGCACGGTGTAGGTCAGCGGCGTGCCCCCGGTGTTCAGGAACCACTGTCCCGGCACGGGGTCGTTCTCGGTGAGTGTGGCGCTCTGTCCATTGTCGAACTCCCAGTGGAACGTGCTGCCCGCCGGTACGAAGCTCGATTGGTTCTGAAACTGCACCCAGAGCGAATCGCCGCAGCCGGCGGTAGGCGTGGCCCGGAACAGCGCCACGGGTGTCTGCGGCACCTCCAGCAGCGAATCGATCGTCTCGGCGTAGCAGTAGCCGGTCGAGTCCGTACCCGTGACGGTGCGCAGCCGCACGCGGTAGAGGCCGAGCAGTTGCGTGCCGTAGTGGGGCAGAATTACCGTGGTGTCGGCCGCCGACGCGGTGCGAATCGTGTCCCACGGCTGCGTGCCCCGGCGGACGATCCACTCGTAGCGCGTGGTCGGCAGGGGTGTGGTGTTGTTGATCAGCCGAAACTCCGATCGGTTGCAGGTGCTCTGCACCACGTCGAAAGCGGGCTGTGCGTTCGGGATTACGCGCACGCGCACGCTGTCGATGGTCTCACAGTGGTTGGTCCAGACGCGAATCTTCACCCAGTAGGTGCCCGTGTCGGCGAAGGTGTGGCTGTGCACCCGGTCGCTCGACACGGGGTCGTAGTAGTCGAGCGTGTCGGCATCGTCCCACGAAGCGCGCACCCGCCCCGTTATGGTGGAGTCGCCGCCGAAGTCCAGCGCCCACTCGATGTGGTGAGCTTCTTGCCCTAGGCCCCGCGCGTCTTCGTAAGAGGTGACGTTCACACGCGACGAGTCGCGAATCACCAGCGGGTTGCCGAAGCAAAGCACCGTGTCCGAGATCGCCCAGTTGACCTTCGGTGAGGGGTAGACGAACACACGCCTCTGCTGAGACCATACCGGGTCGCAGGAGCCCGACTGTGCCCGCACCCGCAAACTGTAGCGCCCCCACGTGGGGTACGTGAGGGTAACCGACGAGTCGGTGGGGTCAGGGTCCGTCACGATCACCCGGCGTTCGTCGTTGTTGTTGTTGTAGGTGCCCGGCTGGGGTAGAAACACGTTCCGGGGGCTGACGCTGATGTCGCCCCCCAGGCTCCAGTCGAGCCACGTGGCCCCGGCCGTAAAGCGCGACGTGTTCGTCAGCTCCACCGTGATTGAATCACAAGCTTTGGTGGGGGTGACCTCCAACGACGGCGAAACGGTCTTCAGCACGCTCACCTGAAACGAATCGACCACCGAGCACTCGGGGCCGTAGCTGGTGTTCACCACCGAGGTGACCTTTACCCAGTAGTCGCCGCCCGATTCGTAGAGGTGCCGCACCGTGCCGCCGTTGGCCGTTTCGAGGTCGGAGCCGTCGCCCCAGTCCCAAACGTACCGCTGCTCGTTCCGCCTGGGCGTGTTGTTCGAGAACTCCATCTCTACCCCGGGACACGTGGGCGAGTTGTTCGTGACGACCGCCTGGCGGGGTGCCCGTACGATGATCGGCACCGTGGTGGTGTCGTCGCCACACTGGTTGCGCAGAATCATCCGTACCAGATAAGTGCTGTCGGCCGGTACGGGCAGCAGGCAGCTCGCCGGAATGTCGATGCTCTGGTGCGTGGCGTAGGGGCGGAAGCCGTCGCGCACGTTGGGGTCGGCGGCCGAAGGGTTAGTCTGGAAATCCGCAAACGGGCCGCAGGTCGGCGAGGCAAAGTCCTCGATGGCCTGCCAGCGAATCCAGCGGGGCAGGGTATCGATACAGTTGAAGATGGGTGTGGCGTTGAGCGTCACGTCGGTCGGCTCACAGATGACGACCGGGTCGGGGGCTGCCTGGGCCGTGTCTACGTCGAGGAAGAAGTACTCGCCGAAGGTGGCAACACTGGGGGCAGAGGGGTCCAGGCCGCACGCGTTTTGGTAAGTGAAGCTGACGCTCAGCGAGCACCCCGCCATGTCGGGCAGGTAAGTGTGGACGATCGGGGAAGGAATGCCCGCCGGCAGTCCGTCGGTCCCGAGGTTGAAGTGCCGCACGTCAAGAATCTCCGAGGTGCCGTCCCCCCAGTCGACGACGTACTGCGCCAGGGCGTTCGCCCGCCAGTCGTTGCCTCTGGGCTGAATGTCGAACGTCAAGTCGTCGGGCACACACCGCGCGTTCTCGACGCCCCCGGCGGGATCGGTGATGCTGCGGGACTTAGGAATCTGATTCGTCTGCCGGATGTTCACCACGATGCCCTCCACCGTGCCGCCACACCCCGAGATCGTATAGGTGAACACGCCCTCGGCCGTGTAGGTGTGCGTCGCCGACGTGCCGCCGACCCCCAGACTGAAGTTGCCGTCGCCCCAATCGACGTTGACGCCGCCGACCGCCGCCGTGAAGTTGATCGTGTGCGTGTAGTCGACCGACCCACCGGCCGGCAGACAGTTGTACTGCGGCATCGGCTCGGTAGTGGCCTGCCCCGTCTGCGGGTCCTCGATGGTACACTGCGCCCGAGCTGCCGCCCCCCCCAGCAGGAAGAGTAGGAGGGCCAAACTCCAGCATCGTTTCGGCAGATTGTACAGGTATCTCATAGACCTGGCTTGAAATAATTCAATTTCGGGTCGATTCGTCGCTCATTCTCAGGCGGTTCGTAACACTAAGCCACCCAATTCAAATG
>JBARYS010000718.1:0-4613 GCA_049648155.1 Catalinimonas sp.
GGGTGCCCCCGGCCCGCAAACGGCGGGCCGTCGTCGGAAGATCCGGCCCGTTGATCTGCCCGCCATCCGTCGGAAAGTACCGCCCGGGGCCGCACGAACGGTCGAAAGCCGGGCTCGAAGAAAGGCTGTAAGGAATTTCAGAAAAACACAATCGATCAGGAAGCCATGACAAACACAGGAGTACTCGCGTTTCACCAACAGGGAGAGATGCCCGACCCGGTCGCCGTCAACCCCACCGAGGAGGAGGTCATCGAAGAGACCACGCCCACCGGCAGCGACGAAGATCCCGAAGAAGAGGAGGTAGAGTACGTGGAAGAGTCGTCGGGCGGCAGCCGCCTCTGGATGGTAGCTTCCATCGTCTTCTTCATCGGGCTGGTGGCCGCCGGCGTGGGCCTCTATCAGATGTGGGAGAAGAGCGAGACGCTGCGGCTGGCCCAGATCGAAACCGCCGCCGAGGCGCAGGCCCTCCGCGAGGTGCGCGACGCCCTGAACGCCGACCTGGAGGCCGCCGAGATGATGCTCGCCCAGCAGGAGGAGGCCTTCGGTGGCCAGACCGAAAACATGCAGGCTGAGATCGCCGACCTGAAGCGCCGCGCCGCCGCCGCCTACAACCGGGGAGTGCGCAAAGGCACCAAAGAGGGCGCCGCCGCCGCCCGCGCCGAACTGCTCGCCATGGCCCCCGCCGAGGACAGCCTGACCACCGAAATCCAACAGCTCGCGGCCACCGTCGAGCAACTGCGTACCGAGAACCAGGGCCTCCAGGCGTCGGTCGAGGTGCTGCGTACCGAGAAAATAGACCTCAACACGAAAATTGCCGGGGCCTCGGCGCTGCGGGTGTACGCCCTGAACGCACGAGCCACCGAAGAGAAGAAGGGGTCGTTCGTGCCGGTCGAAAAGGCCAAAAAGGTCGACCGCCTCTCGGTCAGCATGGTGGTGGGCGAGAACAAGGTCGCCAAGGCCGGGGCACGCCTGCTGCACCTGGTCATCACCGATCCCGACGGGCAGGTGCTTGAAGGGGGCGGCACGTTCACCACCGCCCGGGGCAACGAGCAGGCCTTCTCGCTGACGCGCAACGTGAACTACCAGCAGACCGCCGAGACCGTGGAACTCGACTGGCAAGCCGATCAGAAATACGACAAGGGCGAGTACCGCTTCGAGGTGTTCCTCGACGGAGAGTCGGCCGGAAGCACGCGCCTTGTGCTTCAATGAGTAATTGGCTGCGCTTCAGTTAGCAGTTGACGATGAGCAATAGCTCCGGCGACGCTGGTTCCCTTTTACAGCTTTTCCAACCGGCCGATGTCCCCCACGGGCATCGGCCGGTTTTTTATGTTAGGGACGAGAAGGCGGAAGGCAGCGGTCGGAGTGGGGTTCTGTAGAGACGCAAAATCTTGCGTCTCCAGGTGCGTCAGCCCTGGGTGCGTCGGCCCGCTACCGGCGAAGTCTTCAACCGCCCAAAGTTGGGAGTCAAAAAACGTCCGTTCGTTAAATTGCCGGGATGCCCGCGATCGACCTGCCGCCGAAGTACTATCTCGACTACTTCCAGTTCGTCCTCCGCTTTGTGCGCGAGCACTACGCCGACACGCTCACCGATGAGGAGTACGACTTTCTGGATGCGTTCGCGGCGCTGCCCGAAGACGCCCGCTGCCTCTACGTGCGCATGGCTAACCGGCGGGGCCTCTTCTTCCGCGCCGAGCGGTTCGACTACCCCGAGATCGACGACCCGGTCGGTGGGTTGAGGGCGCTCGTAGGGGGGAACTTTGCCGAGCCACTGCGGGCCGATCACGCCGCCGACCGCGAGGCGCTGCTGCCCGTCTTCACCAAAGACGACTGGGCGCACGTGTTGCGCCGCCTGCAACCCGACCTGAAGGGGGTGCGGAGCTGGAAGCGCCCCGCCGTGATGGAGGCCGTGCGCGCGCTGCCCTTCGCCGACGTGGTGGACGTGCTGAACGCGGGCGAGGCCGTGGTGCGACAGTGTCGCCACGAGACGGTCGAGCTGCTCAAGTTCTGCTTCTTCGGAACCCTCGAAGCCGACATGTCGCAGTTCGTGATCCGCGACGTGGGCCACGCCAAGCTCGAAGACCTCTCGGGCAAGCGCTTCGTGCCGCACTTCCGCAGCCGCCGCGAGGCCAACGACAAGCTGGCCGTCTCGCGCGCCTACCAGCACTTCCGCCACCTCCGCGAGGAGGCCGACGTCGAGCAACTCTTCACTTGGCTGATGGGGTGGAGCAGCCGCCACCGCGACCTGAGCGAGCAGGCCCGTCCGCTGTTCGAGCGCATGGTGCTGAAGGCCGCCGCACGGATGGAGAAGGGCGATGCACCCGACCTCGCCCTGAACACCTACCGCCTCACCGACCAGCCGCCCGCCCGCGAGCGCCGCGCCCGCCTGCTCCACAAGCTCGACCGCACCGACGAGGCCCTCACGCTCTGCGCCGAGATCAGCGCCGACCCGCGCAACGCCGAGGAGCGTTTTTTCGCCACCGACTTCTGTGACCGCGTCACGAAGAAGAAGCGCCGCAAGCAGACCACGCAGACGCTCAAAGAGGCCGACGTGGTACAAATTCCCGCCGACTATCAGTATCAGGTGGAGCGGGGCGTGATGGAGCACTTCGCCGCGCGGGGCTACCGGGCTGCCCACACCGAGAACTACCTCTGGCGCGGCTTCTTCGGCCTGGCCCTTTGGGACGTGATCTACGACGACGAGGCCGGCGCGCTCCACAACCCCCTGCAACGTGCGCCCTCCGACCTGTTCAAACCCGAGTTTCTGGAGCGCCGCCGCGCTCGCATCGAAAGCGAACTCACCTTTCTGGACCGCAAGCGCGAGGGGAAGCAGCGCCTGCGGCAGCGCTACGCCGAGAAGGAGGGGACGGTGGTGCCGCTGGTGGGCTGGCACGAGAGCCTGCTACCGCTGGTGCTGGCCTGCTACGGCAAGCTGCAACCCAAGCAGCTCCGTGCGATCTTCCTGGAGATGGCCCGCGACCTCGGCGAAAACGGATGCGGCTTCCCCGACCTGTTTGTCTGGAACAGCCGCAGCTACGAGTTCATCGAGGTCAAGTCGCCCAACGATCACCTCTCGGCGCAGCAACTGCACTGGCTGCGCTTCTTCGAGGAGGTCGGCGTCCGCGCGCGGGTGCTGCGGGTGGAGTGGGGGTAGAGGTGATTGACAAACTTGGCTTGGCCATGATCTCTCAGCGATCAGTGCGTAGCAAGTCGCTCACCCCTCCTCCGCCTTTGCCGCTTCCCAATACACGTCCATCTCGCGCAGCGTCAAGTCCGGCAGGCGCTTGCCGTCGCGACGGGCAGCCTCTTCCAGGTAAGTGAAGCGGCGGATGAACTTCTTGTTGGTGCGTTCCAGGGCTGCCTCCGGCTCCACGTCAACGAAGCGGGCGTAGTTGATGAGCGAAAACATCAGGTCGCCGAACTCGCCGGCCACCCGCGCGGGGTCGGGGTTGGGCTGGTCGTGCAGCTCGCCGAACTCGGCCAGCTCTTCCTGCACCTTCGCCCAGACCTGCGTACGTTCGTCCCAGTCGAAGCCCGCGCCGCGTGCCTTTTCTTGTATGCGCATCGCCTTCACCACGGCGGGCAGTGAGCGAGGCACGCCGCTCAGCACCGACTTGTGGCCCTCTTGCAGCTTCAGCGCCTCCCAGTTGCGCCTCACGGTGGCCTCGTCGTCGGCGCGCACGTCGCCGTAGATGTGCGGGTGGCGGCGGATGAGCTTCTCGCAGATGCCGTCGAGCACGTCGGCCACGTCGAACGCGCCCCGCTCGGAGCCGATGCGGGCGTAGAACACCAAGTGCAGCATCAGGTCGCCGAGCTCCTTGCGCACCTCCTCGGCGTCGTTGTCAAGCAGGGCGTCCGACAGCTCGTACAACTCCTCGATGGTCAGGTAACGGAGGCTCTCCCAAGTCTGCTTGCGGTCCCAGGGGCACTGCTCGCGCAGCTCGTCCATGATCGTCAGCAGGCGGTCGAAGGCGGCCAGCTTGGCGGCGCGGCGGGGGTCGTTTTCATTCATGTTTAGGAGGCGTCCGGAGCCAAGGCGCGGAAGAGCACCTCGTTAAGGTATTCGATCAGCTCCTCGCTGTTGTCGTGGTCGGCACGCACCTCGGTGAGCGAGGGCAGGTGTTGCGAGAAGAACAGTTGCGCGTGCGACGCCTCGACCAGCGTACTCCAGAGGGCGTGCGGGTAGCGGAAGCCGGGTGCGTACGCCTGCGCGAGCAGCGCCAGCCGGTGGCAGAGCGACTTGTAGGCGCGGAAGGCCCCCTCGCGGTTGATCTCGTCGACCTGCTTGGTGAGGTAGAGCTTAGGCGACTCGGCGATGACGATGCGGTGCAGCAGCCCCTCGTTGATGTGGATCGAGGCGGGGTCGTCCTTGCCGGCGTCGACCAGCACGCGCACGGCGATGCGCAGTTGCTGGGCGGGGTCGTTGATGTTGTGCGTCTGGTAGTCGATCAGGTACTCGACCCACGTCCAGTACCACGACACGAGGTAGACCAGCAGCCGGTGTTTGTTATCGAAGTAGCGGTAGACCGACGCCTCGGTCGACGAGATGCGCGTGGCCAGCTTCTTGAACGTAAACTGCTCGAAGCCCATCTCCTCGATCATCTGGATGCTCTGGT
>JBARYS010000719.1:0-5967 GCA_049648155.1 Catalinimonas sp.
ATCCAGCGGGTGCTGCGACAACTCTACTGACGTTTCCGTACTATTTGCGGGCGTATCTGACGGGCGAGGCCGAACTATCCCCCGCGCGGCGTACTTTAAGCTCTTGTCCCACAACACGATAGGTCACTGCCGCCGGACGGCAGGCGGCGGCCCGTAGATTAATGAGACAAACAACCAGCCAACCCACTTGAATCGCGACCGCTTACAACTCAACAAAGTCGACTGGCCGACGGTGGTACTCTACGTGGTCCTGATCACGATGGGCTGGCTGAACATTTTCGCCGTCACGTACGACCCGCAGGCCGACCAAAGCATGTTCGACATGAATTTGAATTCGGGGCGGCAGCTCGTCTGGATCGGGCTGGGGGTCACGTTCCTGATCCTGCCGATCATGCTGATGGGGTTCCGCTTCTTCGAGCAGTTCGCCTACGGCTTTTACGTGCTGCTGCTGTTGGCGCTGCTCTCCACGTTCGTGCTGGGCAGCGAGATCAACGGTTCTCGGTCATGGATCAAGCTGGGTGGCCTGCAGATTCAACCCGCCGAGTTCGCCAAGTTTGCTACCGCGCTGGCCCTGGCGAAGTTTATCGACCGGCCCGGCGTGAAGCTCGACCGGCTGCGCGACCAGCTCATTGCGGCGGCCCTCATCGCCGTGCCCGCGCTCATCATCATCATGCAGAACGAGACCGGCTCGACGCTGGTGTTCAGCGCGTTCATCGTGGCCCTCTACCGCGAGGGGCTGCCGTCGTTTATCCCCGTGCTGGGCATCTTGGCGGTGGCGCTGTTCGTGCTGACGCTGTTCGTGCCGCCCACTTACCTACTGATTGCCTTTGCCGTGCTGGCCGCACTCGGTGTGGGCTACGTGTTCTGGCGGATGGAGAAGCGTACGCAGGCAATCGGCTCACTGCTGGGATCGTTGGTGCTGGCCTCGGCGGTGGTGCTCTCGGTCGACTACTTCGTCAACAACGTGCTGCAACCTCACCAGCAGGTGCGCATCAAAGCGCTGATCGACCCCGAGTTCGACCGCCAGGGCTACGGCTACCAGGTGATTCAGTCGAAGATCGCCATCGGCTCGGGCGGCTTGTCGGGCAAAGGCTTCCTGGAAGGCACGCAGACCAAGTTCGACTTCGTACCCGAGCAGAGTACCGACTTCATCTTCTGCACCATCGGCGAGGAGCACGGCTGGCTGGGCAGCTCGTTGGTGCTGCTGCTCTACGTCTGCCTGCTGCTGCGCGTCATCTTCCTGGCCGAGCAACAGCGCTCCACCTTCGCGCGGGTGTACGGTTACAGCGTGGCCAGCATCATGTTCTTCCACTTCATGGTGAACGTGGGCATGACCATCGGCCTTTTCCCGGTGATCGGCATCCCACTGCCCTTCTTCAGCTACGGTGGGTCGTCGCTCTGGTCGTTCACCATCCTGCTGTTCATCTTCATCAAGCTCGACGCGCACCGCTCGCAGCTCCTCGACCGTCAGCAGGCTTGGCATTAGGAACGGAGGGCGCTTTGCCACGTCGGGCGCGCGACCTATCTTTGCGGTCCGAATTTTCTTAATCAACTTCCATGTACGCAATCATAGAGATCGCAGGTCAGCAGCACAAAGTGCAAAAAGACCAGTCCATCTTCGTCCAACGGCTGGACGGGGAGGAAGGCGCTGCCCTGTCCTTAGGCCAGGTTCTCCTGGTGGAAGACGGCGACGACGTCCGCGTGGGTACCCCCGTGCTCGACGGCGTGACGGTGTCGGCCAAAATCGTTGAACACGTGAAGGGCGATAAAGTGATCGTCTTCAAAAAGAAGCGCCGTAAAGGCTACCGTAAAAAGAACGGCCACCGTCAGTACTTCACCCGCCTGCAGATCGAAGGCATCGAGGGTTAACCTAAACCATCCGGAACTATGGCACACAAAAAAGGGGTCGGTAGCTCGCGCAACGGCCGTGAATCAGAAAGTAAACGCCTAGGCGTGAAAATCTACGGCGGCCAGTTCGCCAAGGCCGGCAATATCCTCGTCCGCCAGCGCGGCACGCAGCACCACCCCGGCCAGAACGTCGGCATGGGCCGCGACCATACGCTGTTTGCCCTCGTGCACGGCACCGTCGAGTTCAAGAAGGGCCTGAAGAAGCGCTCGTACGTTTCGGTCATTCCGGCCGAAATTATGGAAGCCGAAGTACCCGAGCAAGAGGCGGCCGAGTAGTCGCTACGTAACCACATTGATGCTACAAACGCCCGTCCGCAAGGTCGGGCGTTTGTGCTTTCGGGAGACCACGGCGGGCGAACGGTGGACGCGAAGCGTATCCGCCGGAGCGTACTAGTGCACCTCCACAAGGTGGACGGCGAGTTTTGCAGACGTAGATCTTGCGCCTGAAATCCAGCGCCCAGCGGCGTGGTAGCCGTATCTACCGCGCCGCTGGGCGCTGGATTTCAGGCGTAAAAGACATCTTGAATGAGTCACGGGAGCCGCCCCGTCAGACGCCTTGTGGAAGTGCACTAAAGCCTATTCCATGACTTGTTCCACACAACCGCCCCGCCGGACGTTCGTAGTTGGGAGCGACGCCCCACCATCCCGCTATCCATCCGTATGGAACGCTACATCGACCGCGACCTGAGTTGGCTTTATTTCAACGGCCGCGTGCTGCACGAAGCCGGCGACGACCGCGTGCCCCTCGTGGAGCGGCTGCGCTTCTTGGCGATCTACTCTTCCAACCTCGACGAGTTTTTCCGGGTCCGTGTAGCCACGCTGCGGAGCCTGTTGCGCTTGCCTGACCACAACCCTGCCGATGCTATGCGGCTGAAAGTGCTTTTGCATCTGGTTGACGAGCAGCAGGCTGAGTTTGGGCGCATCTACCGCGAAGAGCTCTTACCTGCCTTGGCCGAAAGGGGGCTACGGCTGCGCGCGCCCGAAGCGCTTACGGCAGATGAACGGCAGTTTTTGAACGGTTACTTCGATGAGCACGTGCGGCAACATCTGCAACCGTTCGTCATCACCGACGCGCACGCGCCCTTCTTGGAGAACCGGGCGCTCTACTTTGTCGTCGCCTTGGCGCGCGGCGGGGATCGTCTCTGGGCGGTGGTAAATATTCCATCCGACGTGCTGCCGCGCTTCGTGGAGCTTCCCACGGAAGACGGTGATCACGCTTACGTCTTTCTGGACGATGTGCTCGCCGGGCAGATGAGCAAACTGTTTCCGAACCACCAGATCGAGGGAACGTACAGCGTGAAGCTGAACCGGGACGCCGAGCTGCACCTCGACGAGGAGAGCGACGATCTGGTGGAGCAGCTACGGCAGCGGTTGGATCAGCGCGAAATCGGCGTGCCGAGCCGGTTTCTGTTCGACGAGGCCATTCCTGAGCCGCTGCTACGGCGCGTCCAGGCGGCTTTCGACATCGCAACGGAAGATGTCGTGGGCGGCGCTCGCTACCATAATTTCAACGACCTTTGGAAGCTCCCTAATCCGTTTGCGCCCGACCTGGAATATCCCGTGCGTAGGGCCCTCCCCCACCGGGGCCTCGACGCGTACGCTAGCATCTTCGCGGCGGTGGCCGACGGTGACCGCCTCCTGCACTTTCCCTACCAAGATTACGGCTACGTGCTGCGGCTCTTCCGGGAGGCTGCCGTCGATGAGCGAGTGCATAGTATTTACGTGACACTCTACCGCATCGCGTCCGACTCGGCCATCGCTAACGCTCTGATCGGTGCGGCGCGCGGCGGGAAGCGGGTCACGGTCTTCGTGGAGGTCAAGGCCCGCTTCGACGAGGCGAATAACCTCCGCTGGGCTAAAAAGATGGAAGAAGCGGGCGTGCGCATCCTCTACAGCTTGCCGCACCTCAAGGTCCACGCGAAGGTGGCGCTCATCGAGCGCGAAGCGGCGGGTAAGACCGAGCGCATCGCTTACTTTGGCACGGGCAACTTCAACGAGAAGAGCGCCCGCGTCTACGCCGACTACGGCTTGATCACTAATCATGCAGAGCTGGGCGAAGAGCTCGCGGCCGTCTTCGCGAAGCTGGAACACCGGGCGGAGTTGCCCCCGCTCAAGCACCTCTTGGTATCGCAGCACAACATGCAGGAGGAGCTGCTAACACTTCTCGACCAGGAGATCGCTCACGCACGGGCGGGACGGTCGGGGCACGCTATCATCAAACTCAACAATCTGGAAGAGCGGCGGATGATCGACAAGCTCTATGAGGCGAGCCGAGCGGGCGTACAGATCGACCTGCTCGTGCGGGGCATCTGCTGCCTGCGCCCAGAACTACCGGAGCTGAGCGAAAACATCCGGGCGACGAGGATCGTGGATCGCTACCTAGAGCACGCCCGCATCTTCTACTTCGCCAACGCCGGGCAATCGCAGGTCTACCTATCGTCGGCCGACTGGATGAACCGCAATCTGCACAAACGTGTGGAGGTAGGGTTTCCGGTTTACGACCCGGTGCTGCGGGACGAGTTGATCCACGTGCTTCGCACGCAACTCGCCGACGATACGCAGGCACACCGACTCAACTGTAACCTAGAAAACGTCGCTCCGCCGAAGACCGGCGTGCCCAGACGTGCGCAGAGCCGACTGTACGACTGGCTGCGCGAGCAGCACACAGCAGATGCTACGCCGACGCCGTAGCGGCGTGCTCCGTTTCCCGGAACGAGATGCCGTGAGAAGCGAGCGCCTTCAAGACCGGTTCGTACAGCGAAGGGGACGTCGGCAAGTGCACGCCGCGCATCTCAATCTCTCCCTTCAGCAGCATCATCGCCACGATGCCGAGTGGCAAGCCGACGGTCTTAGCCATGGCCGTGCGGGTCTGATCCGCTCCCTCTACCGCCAGCGACGAGGTGCGCACGAACCGCCGGCCGTCTCCTTCCCACGTGAGCTTGTGTTGCATCACGATCAGGTCGCGCTCAGCGGGCAGCAGACGCCACCGCTCCTCCAGCAGCGATTGTAAAGTATCGGGGGCAGTTGCCGCCGTCGTGTCGACCGGGTGACCACTGAAGATGCCGAGCCAGTTGAGTCGTTGCATCACTTCCCCCTCCGCATCGAGATCAAGGTAGTCGGCGAAGTGTTCCTTCCGGCTCTTCCGCTGCGAATCGTACGGCGGCAGGAAGCAGTCGATCAACGCTTCCCATGTGCGGGCGTCGCCGGCAGTAAGCTGAATGTTCAGGTCGGTCAACCCGAGCCGCACGAGCGCGTTCCAAGCTCGGCAAAAGCCTGGGCGGCGTAGCGTACCGCGCAACAAAGTATCAATATGGGGAAGATTATACACGTCGCGATATCGCACCGAGTCGCGATTGGCGTAGCCTTCGAAGTCACCCACTCCGTCGATAGTTATCGGCTCCGTACGCTTAAAAAGATTAATGTAAGGGATGTAGTGCGTACGGCCGTGGCGCAGGTAGCGCGCCCCCTCCCGACCGGCCAGCACGACGTTGCGAGGATTCCAGGTGAATTTGTAGCCCCAAGGGGTATCATCATCGGCCACTAGTCCCCCACAGTAAGACTGGAAAGACACGATGCGCCCGCCCTGCCCCCGAACATCGTCCATCATTGACAAGGCCGACATGTGGTCGATACCAGGGTCGAGGCCGCACTCGTTCAGGAAAAAGAGTCCCGCTTGTCGGACGTCTTTATGCAACGCCCGCATCTCGTCCGTTTCGTACGAGGCCGTTAACAAGTGAGCACCTACCTTCAAACATACCTGGGCTACGACCGGGTGAAATGGTGGTGGTAGCATTGAGATGACGACAGTACTACCAATAAGCGCCTCCTCCAAGCTTTTCTCGTTCGTGGCACGTACCTCAGCAACGGACACATGCGGAGCATCACCAGCCTTCGCAACCGCCAAGTCACGCGACTGATCGACAACGCGCAGAAGCCAGCCATTTTGCCGCGTCTGTTCGACCAGATATTCAATGAGGACCGACGAAGAACGCCCAGCCCCAGCGACGGTAATCATCGACATGGCAACGGTAAATGATGGTTCCGGCAAATTAGGAGAGC
>JBARYS010000720.1:0-2508 GCA_049648155.1 Catalinimonas sp.
ACCCGGGGCTGTTCAAGCTCGACGCCGAGGGCCGCCCCCGGGTGGTGTCGGGTGTGCCGCCGGACTACTTCAGCGAGACGGGCCAGCTCTGGAACACGCCCGTGTTCGACTGGCGCGCGTGCAAGGAGACCGACTACCGGTGGTGGAACGACCGCCTGGTGCGCAACTTCGAGCTGTTCGACCTGATCCGCCTCGACCACTTCCGGGCCTTTTCGGCCTACTGGGAGGTGCCCGCCGGCCACGAGACCGCCGCCGGGGGCCGCTGGGTGAAGTCGCCCGGCAAGGCGTTTTTCCGGCAACTGCTCAAGCAGCACCCCGACATGCAGATCGTGGCCGAAGACCTCGGCGACATCGACGCGCCGGTGCGCAAGCTGATGGCGCGGTTCGACCTGCCGGGTATGCGCGTGCTGCACTTTGCCTTCGGCGATGACATGCCGCAGGGCCTCTACATCCCGCACCACCACGACGTGAACAGCGTGGTCTACACCGGCACGCACGACAACAACACCACGCGCGGCTGGTACGAGGCCGCCGACGCCGACACGCGCAAGCGGCTGCAGGCCTACGCCGGGCGGCGCGTGACCAAGGCGAACGTCCACGAGGTGCTGATGCGGCTGGCCCTCGGCTCGGTCGGGCAACTGGCCATCTTCCCGATGCAGGACGCCCTGGGCCTGGGCGAGGAGGCGATCATGAACCGGCCGTCGGTGGCGGAGGGCAACTGGGCGTGGCGGCTGCGCGAGGAGCAGCTCACGCCCAAGGTGTCCCGCTTCGTCCGCGAACTGACGGCCACCTACGGGCGGCGGCCGCAGCCGACCACGAAGGTGCCCCAGGAGAAGCCCGGCGGGGCGGCCGAGGGCGTTGCGGATTAGGCGGGGGTCGCGTTGCGCGACGGCTACGCGCGGCCGACCTTTCGAGAGGCTCGGGGGGCCGTCGGCGTCGGCCCTCGGAGGGGTTGTGGGCTTGGCCCTCTGCCGGCAGAGACGTGCACAGCGAGCGTCAAGTCGGCGCGAGTGACGCAGCCGGGCACAACCATCGCACCGGACCGACGAGGCGTCCTCCCACAAAAAAACCGGTGGGACCATCGAAGGCCCCACCGGTCAGATGGAATGTGGTGAAGTCGGCGGTGCCGTTAGGCAATCGCCGTGCTGCGCTTGCTCAGCACGTAGAAGGCGTGGATGATGCCCGGCACGATGCCGACGATGGTCAGCAGCAGGTTCAGCCAGAACTTACCACCGAGCCCGAAGCGCAGGGCTACGGCCACGGGCGGCAAGAAGATCGCGAGTATTATTTCGAGTAGGGACATGGGGTTTCACTTTTTAGTGGAGAAAACTTCATGTCTACTTACGCATTCGGGCGGGCAGGTGTTGCGCGAGGCTCCGAACGTACAGCCGGGGCCGGCGTCAGACCGCGAAGCTCTCGCCGCAGCCGCAGGTGCGCGACGCGTTGGGATTGATGAACTGGAAGCCCTTGCCGTTCAGGCCGTCGGTGAAGTCGAGCGTGGTGCCGAGCAGGTAGAGCAGGCTGCGCTTGTCGACCTTGATGCGGATGCCCTTGTCTTCGAAGAGCTCGTCGGTGGGCTGCGCGGCGTCATCGAACAGCAGGTCGTACATCAGCCCGGAGCAGCCGCCGCCCTTCACGGCCACGCGCACGTCGTGGGCGTCGGTGTAGCCCTCCTCGCGGCGCAGGGCGATGATCCGGTCTTTGGCTTTGTCGGTAACGGTGATCATAGCGGGAGAACAGTTTTGTCAGGCCACCGGGTTCAAAACCAGGCTGAAGACGGTGATGATGTTGGCGTCGCGGCCGTAGTAGAGCTTGTTGAGGGCGTCGTACATACTCTTGGCGCGGAAGTACGACGTGTGCAGCTCCTTGTCGCCGCGCACACGCCACTGGATGGTGTAGGAGTTCTCGCTGTCCTTGTAGTCACGCACGTAGGTGAGCAGCCGGTTCAGGGCGTCGACCTTGTCGTAGCCCACCTCGGTGCGGAACAGGAACGACTGGTTGTGGCGGGGGTTGACCGTGATCAGGTCGAGGCGCACGCGGTTGTTTTCAACGGTGCGAAACTCGAACACCAAGTTGCGGCTCGACACGCCCAGGTGGTCCTTGATCTCCTTTTGGATGCGCGCGCTTTCGACGTGGACGTCGGGAGAAGAATCTAACATGGCAAGTCGGCTAACATACCTCCAATTACATTTGTTCGGCAAGGTACTCACCAGCCCCGGCCGCACGCGCCGCTCCTCTTTGGTTATGAACAAGATTGAACACATCGGCATCGCCGTGCGCAGCCTGGCCGAGGCGGGCCCGCGCTTCGCGGCCCTGCTGGGGCGGGAGCCCTACAAGACCGAGGCCGTGCCCACCCAGGGTGTGACCACCCAATTTTTCCGCACCGGCGAGAGCAAGGTCGAGCTGCTGGAAGCCTCGCGCGACGACAGCCCCATCGCCAAGTTCCTGGCGCAGCGCGGGGAGGGCATCCACCACCTGGCCTTCGCCGTGGACGACCTCCGCGCCGAG
>JBARYS010000721.1:0-3371 GCA_049648155.1 Catalinimonas sp.
GCCTCCTGCGTGACCATCATGGCGGTGCCGATCTCTTCGATCTTGTTCTTGAGTTTTTCCAGGGAGGTAAGTTGGCGTTTCATGCGATTAGGTCTGGTTTTTAAACTGCCTTACCCTACGCAAGCGTGGCGCGGAGGGTTGACCGGCGCGGGCACTACCCGTCGTTTTCCGCTACCTTTTGGCTCCACTGTTTCGCCACCATGCCACAGCCTACTTTCCTCAACCTCGACGCCGCCAAACAAGCGGCCATCCGCGCCGCCGGCCTCGCCGAGTTCGCCCGGAACGGCTACGCCGGGGCCTCCCTCACGCGCCTGGCCCGGCAGTTGGGCATCGCCAAGGGGAGCCTCTATCAGTACTTTGCCAGAAAGGAAGCCTTCTACGCCTACCTGGTCGAGTGGGCAGCCGACACCCGCACCGAAGCCCTGACCGACGCCCGCGCCGCCGCCGACAAGGACGTGTTCAAGTGGCTGGGGCGCTACCTGCGCGCCCGGGTGCGCTTCGACGTGGACCACCCGCTGCTGAGCGACTTTCTGCTGAGCGCGGGCCGCGAGGGGAGTGCCGAGGTGGCCGCAACGGCCCGTGGCCCGCGCGTACACGACCAAGCCGACCTGCACGAGACGCTGGCCCGCTATCAGAAAAAGGAGCAGTTGAGTAAAAAGGTCGACGCCGGAACCGCCGCCCGCCTCATCGCCACGCTGGCCGACCAACTGGCGGGCTGGGTGGCCGCCGACACGAACGCGGACGAGGAGGTTACCGACGAGGCGATCCGCAAGGAGGTGAAGCAGGTGGTGGCGCTGCTGAAGCGGGGCATGGGGTAGGGGAGCCGTGGCGCTCCTCACGGTGCTTTGTAAGCAATTGGTCGTACCTACGGACGTAAAGCAGCAGTCACCTGATCGTATGTGCGGACGCGAAACGTGGCGGGGTAGTCCGTTCAGGGTGGGTGCAACCCGCCGCGTCATTGCCGGATTGAAGCAGTGGCCGATGGGCTCTCCGCTCCGCGTGGGAGCACGCCTCACGTACCGCAGGTCGACCTACAGCCATTACGACGGCCTGTCGTTCTACCACTTCCGTGACGCGAAGGGCGACATCAAAGCCTGGGTATTGCACGACGACGAACCACTCGACCTGTGGGCAGAGTACTTCGTCGGCGACAAAGCAGCGGCGGCAGAGTGACTCCCTGCGGCTACCACTCACCCGGAATGCTCTACCTTTAGGTACCGTTCCCCCATGCCTTTGCTCTTCGACGACCCCCCCGGCGCTGATCACGCCGCGCCCGCTCCGCCCCCCGCGCACGTCACGCTGTTTGCCGACGTGATTTTGCCGCTGCCGCTGCCGCAGACGTTCACCTACCGCGTGCCGCTGGAGCTGAACGACCTGATTCTGCCCGGCGCGCGGGTGGTGGTGCAGTTCGGGCGGCGCAAGATTCTGACGGCCGTGGTGGCGCGGCTGCACCAGACGGCCCCCGCCCGCTACCAGGCCAAGTCGGTGCTGGAGCTGCTCGACGAGGAGCCGATCATCAACGACCACCAACTGCGCTTTTTTCAGTGGATCGCCGACTACTACGTCTGCGCCATCGGTGAGGTCACGAACGCCGCCCTGCCGTCGGGGCTGAAGATCAGCAGCCGCTCGCGCATCCAGCTTAACCCCGACTGGGACCGCACCGGCTGGGACGCGCTCAACGAGAAGGAGCGGCGGCTGATCGACCTGCTCGGCGAGGCCGAGTCGATGACCTACGATGAGGCCGCCGACGCGCTCGACGTCAAGAACATCTACCACCTGCTGAAGCGCCTCACCGCCCTGCGGGCCGTGATCTTGTTCGAGGAGCTGAAGGAGAAGTACCAGCCCAAGGTGCACAAGAAGGTGCGGCTGGCCCCCGCCCTGCTGGCCGACGAGAGCGCCCTGCCCCGCCTGTTCGCCGACCTGGAGCGGCAGCCGAAGCAGCTCGGGGTGCTCTTCGCTTACTTGCAGGCCGTGCCCGTGCAGCGTAACCCGGCCTACAACGAGCGCGGCCTCGAGCGGAAGGTGCTGTGCGAGACCGAGGGCGTCTCGGCGTCGTCGTTGAAGACGCTCACCAAGCGGGGCGTGTTCGAAGAGTTCGAGCTGGTCGTCTCGCGCTTCCGGGCCTCGGCGCCCGACCAGGCGCACGCCACGCTGTCGGAGCTACAGACCCAGGCGCGCGACGCGCTGCTGGCGGGCCTAGCCGAGCGGGGCGTGGCGGTGCTGCACGGCATCACGGGCAGCGGCAAGACGGAGGTCTACATCGACCTGATCCGTCAGGCGCTGGCGGGCGGCTCGCAGGTGTTGTTCATGCTGCCCGAGATCGCCCTGACCACGCAGATCGTGGCGCGCCTGCAACGGGTATTCGGCCGCGAGATGGGCATCTACCACTCTAAATTTTCCGACAACGAGCGCGTCGAGGTGTGGCGCACGGTGGCTGCGGGCGGCGTCTCGTTCATCGTCGGCGTGCGCTCGTCGGTCTTCCTGCCCTTCAGCAACCTGGGGCTGATCATCGTCGACGAGGAGCACGAGCCCTCCTACAAGCAGTTCGACCCCGCGCCCCGCTACCACGCCCGCGACTGCGCCCTGGTGCTGGCCCGCCAACACGGCGCGAAGGTGGTGCTGGGGTCGGCCACGCCCGCCATCGAAACCTACCACCAGACGCGCGCCGGCCGCTGGGCGCTGGTCGAGATGCTCAAGCGCTACGGCGACGCCCAACTGCCCGAAATCGTGCTGGCCGACGTGGCCCGCGAGCGTAAGCAGAAGACGATCACGCACGGCTTCACGGCGCAACTGATGGAGAGCATCCAGCAGCATCTGGCGCAGCGCGAGCAGGTAATCCTCTTCCAGAACCGCCGGGGGTACGCGCCCTGGATACAGTGCCACGAGTGCGACCACGTGCCCCACTGCCGGCAGTGCGACGTGAGCCTGACCTACCACTTAGCCGGCAACGAGCTGCGCTGCCACTACTGCGGCTACCGCGAGGAGACGCCCCGCATCTGCCCGGTGTGCGAGTCGACCCAGCTGCGGACGATGGGCGCGGGCACCGAGCGCATCGAAGACGACCTGAAGCTGATCTTGCCCGAGGCGCGCGTGCAGCGAATGGACCTCGACACCACGCGCGCCAAAAACGCCTACCAGCGCATCATCGGCGAGTTTGAGGCGCGCAACATCGACGTGCTGGTGGGCACCCAGATGGTGAGCAAGGGGCTGGACTTCGACCACGTGGGGCTGGTGGGTGTGTTCGACGCCGACCGCATGATGTTCTTCCCCGACTTCCGCGCCCACGAGCGCACCTTCCAGATGATCACGCAGGTGAGCGGCCGCGCGGGCCGCCGGGGCAAGCGGGGCTACGTGATCATTCAGACCACCAA
>JBARYS010000722.1:0-1864 GCA_049648155.1 Catalinimonas sp.
CTGGCGCACATCTTCTTCGCCAACATGCAGTCGGCATACCTAGAAAATTCGCTCACCTTCGCCCACAACGTCGAGACGCAGTTCGAGAAGCGCGTGGGGCGGCACAGCCGGGGCGTGAAGCAGTCGCCGTTGATCGTGCTCTGGCGCAGCGCCATGCCCGCCGTGCTGGTCGAGGTGGGCTTTCTGACCAACCCCACCGAAGAGCGCTACCTGAACGACGAGCTGGGGCGCGTCTACATCGCCTCGGGCATCTACCGGGCCTTTCGCGACTACAAGCAAGAAATTGAATCGATCGAGTAGCTGCCGACGCCTCTTTTTACGTTATTAGCTTTTAACCAAACCACAAGACCGTGTCGAAAGAATTCAAAGTGGGCCTGATGGCCGTGGTCTCGGGTGTGACCCTCTACCTCGGGTTCAACTTCCTGAAAGGGGCCGACCTGTTTTCGTCGACGCGCACTTACTACGCGTACTACGACAATGTGGACGGCCTGACGGTCTCGAATGCGGTCATGCTGAACGGGCTGGCCGTGGGGCGCGTCGAAGACATCGACCGGCTGCCGGAGCGCAACAACACCCTGCGCGTGGCCATCGACATCGACCATGACGTGGTGCTGGGCGAACGCTCGGAGGCGGTTCTGACCGACTCCGACCTGCTGGGCGGCAAGATGATCCGCCTCGAAATCGGGCAGGTCGCGACGCCCCTGAACGCCGAAGACACGCTGATCGGTACCGTTGAGATCGGCCTCGCCGAGAAGATCGGCGACAAGGCCATGCCGGTGCTTGACGACGTGGACTCGATCACGACCTCGCTGCGGCGCACGCTGGCGAGCTTCGAGCACACCGCCGCCCACATCAACACGATGCTGGTGGACCTGGAAGGCACCTCTACGCAGCTGCGGCTGACCGTCAACGAGAACCGTGGCAACCTGCGGGGCATCACCGCCAACATGAACAGCTTCACGCGGACACTGGCCCAGACCGACGACCAACTCGCCCCCCTGCTGACGAAGATGAACGGCTTCGCCGACACGTTGCAGGCGCTTGAACTGGCCGCCGCCGTCGAGAAGCTCAATGCGTCGATCACCGAACTGAACGGCGTGATGGCGAAGGTCAACAGTGGCGAAGGGTCGATGGGACAACTCGTCACCGACGAGGCGCTCTACAACAACCTCAACGAGTCGGCGGCCAACCTCTCGTCGCTGCTGGCCGACTTGGAAGAGAACCCCAAGCGGTACGTCCACTTCTCGGTCTTCGGCCGCAAAGACAAAAAGCGCGATCGCGACGATGAAGAGGAAGACGACGAAGCGCCGGAGGACGCCTCAACTCCTGCCACGGCCGGCACCGCTGGGCCGTAAGTAAAACCTCAGCGCCGGGCCGTACGCCGGGCGAGCGCATCCAGAAGCCCCTCCAGGGTGTCGCAGCGGGTTTCGTCCCCCTCGGCACGGAGAGTCCACGTGCTGCCCACCACGACGACCGATACCTCTGCTCCCCCCCCCGCGACGACGCGGCAGCCCGTCCGCACCAACGCACGGCGGGTCCAGTAGACCCCTTCTTCGTCGCCGGTGAGGGCGACGCGCGGCCCCTCGCCCCGGTCGACCAGAAAACGACCCGCGCGCGCTTCGAAGCGCAGCCCCCCGGGGAGCGGCGCAAAGGCGGCCGCCAACTGCCCCCCGCGCGAGAGCTCCTCGGGCAGTCCCGTCGCCAAAGTGCCCGCGCGGCCCAGCAGCCAGAGGCGGTCGCACGTGCGGAGGGCAAGGTCCAGTTCGTGCGTAGAGAGTAGAATGGCGATTCCCTCCGCCCGTGCCAAGCGCTTCAGCAGTTGCAGCACGTCGGCCCGGTTGACCAGGTCCAGGTGTGCGGTGGG
>JBARYS010000723.1:0-5735 GCA_049648155.1 Catalinimonas sp.
GAGTACAAGACCTCAAATCCATAAACACCCATCACCAAACCCCGGCCTCATGAAAAAGCTCCTTCCCCTACTCGCTTACCTGCTGATGATCGTCACGAGCGGTCACGCAAACGACCCCAACCGAGGGTACGTGACCCACTCAGGCGACAAGTTCGTGTGGTCCAACAGCGGCGAGGCCTTCGTGCCCAACTGGAACATCTTCAACTACGACCGTACGCTCGACGAGGTCAGCACCGCCGACATCAACAACTTCGTGCAGGAGATGATGGGCGAGCACGGCTTCAACGGTGCCCACGTGATCGTCTACGGCGAGTGGTTCCACATCGGCGATCGTCTGGTGCGTGCCGGCGACAGCAACTTCGACCAGCGCACGTTCGACAAGCTCAAGCAGATCATCAACGCTGTTTACGCGGCGGGCGGCTCCACCCACATCTGGCAGTGGGGCGACGACAACCGCAGCCAGACCTCCAGGTCGCTCAACAGTGGCTTCATGGGGTCAGTCGAGCGGCAGCTACTCGACAAAATTCACAGCGAACTTAACAATACGCCCGGCTGGACGATGGGCATCGGCTTCGACGTGTTCGAATGGGCCAACGAGTCTGAGCTAAAAACGTGGCACGACTACCTGAAAAACAAACCCGGCCAGAACCACATGTTTGCCGCCCGGTCTAACAAGAACCGGGTAGATCAGATTTACGACGGCCTGGACTACTCGTCTTATGAGTACTACCGTCCCAGCTACGACGAGCTGGTGCAGATGTTGACTCACCTCCCGGGTAAGCCGTCGTCGTCCGACGACCGCTACCGCGTGCGGAACCGCGAAAAAGACGTGACGCCGGAAGAGACCGTGGAGCTCCTCTGGCGGCATACCATAGCCGGGGGCGTGGGAGGCATCTGGGGGAACCTGAAACAGCCCGACGGCAGCATCGGTGAGTCGCGGGCCTACCCGAACAAGGAGGTGATCAAAACCTTCTTCACGTTCTGGAACGACAAGAAGCGCTTCCGCAAGAACATGGTGCGCGACAACAGCCTGACCGACGGCTGGTGCCTGCGCGACGGCAACTCGCACTACGTCTACTACAAGGACAACACGAACAGCATTACGTACACCTTCCAGGGCGGGAATAAGCGCGTGATTGCGGTTAACACCAAGGCCGGCTCGGGCTATCAAGAGATCGACCTGGGCACCAAGAGCGCCGGCACCTACACGTGGAACGCGCCCTCCAATTCCGACTGGGCCATCGCCGTCGGTGACTTCGGGAGCGGCGGCACCACGAACAACCTGGCGGTGTCGCCCGCGAGCCGAAGCTTCGGGGCGGGCGCATCGAGCCAGAACGTCTCGGTGACCTCGAACGTGAGCTGGACGGCCACCGACGACCGCACCTGGATCAGCGTCTCGCCGGCCGGCGGCAGCAACAACGGCACCGTCAGCATCTCGGTGCAGGCCAACACCGGCTCGTCGAGCCGCAGCGGCACGGTCACCATCAGCGGCGGCGGGCAGACCGAGACCGTCGCCGTCACGCAGGCCGCCCAGAGCCAGGGCAGCACCACCCGTCTGGAGGCCGAGTCAGCCGTCATTACCAACGGCGGTCTAAGAAGCGAGAACTCGGCCTCGGGCAACCAGTTCGTCGACCTCAACACGAACGGCAGCCTCTCGTGGAGCTACCAGGCCCCCCAGGCGGGCAGCCAGACGCTCAGCTTCGCCATCATCGCCCCGAGCGGCTCGCGCTCGATGGGCGTGTTCGTCAACAACAGCAAGGTGGGCGTGATCTCGACGACCAACCGCCGCTTCGACTGGGACGTTGAGAGCGTGCAAGCCGGCCTGAACCAAGGCAGCAACCAGATCGAACTGCGCGACTCGGAGGGCACCCCGGAGCTCGACGTGGACTACCTCGAAGTGAGCGGAACACCGCCGGTGACCTCGACGGCAAACTACTGGTCGAACCCGGCCACGTGGGGCGGCAGCAAGCCGGTGGCGGGCCAGAACGTGACCATCGCGATGGGCGACACCGTGGTGCTGGACGAAGACACGCCCGACCTGGGCGGGCTGATGATCATGGGCGTGCTCAAGTTCGCCCGCCAGAACGTATCGCTGACGGCCGACTACATCTCGGTGATGGGCGGCGAGCTGGAGATCGGTACCGCGGCCGAGCCGTTCGCGCAGAAGGCGGTCGTGACGCTGAACGATACGGATACCAACTTCGAGATGATGATGGGCAACCACGGCGGCACGCGGGGCATCGGCGTGATGAACGGCGGCAAGCTGACGCTGCACGGGGCCACGCCGAACGTGTTGTGGACCAAGCTCAACGACCACGCCCCGGTGGGCGCGACGCAGTTGACGCTGAAGGAGAACGTGGGCTGGGCGGTGGGCGACGAGATCGTGATCGGCCCGACCGACTTCTACGAGGCGCGCAACGGAGCATCGATCACGCACAAGCGCGTCGTCACCAACGTCAGCGGAAACACGGTGACGCTCGATCAACCGCTGGACGCCTTCTTCTGGGGTAAGCTGCAGTACGTCACCGACGCGGGTATGAGCCTGACGCCGGGCACTTACACGGGCGACAACACCTACGCACCCGACTTCGGCGAGCCGATGGTCTCCCCGCCGACCGTGCTCGACGAGCGCGCGCCGGTGGGCCTGCTGACGCGCAACATCGTTATCCAGTCGGCCGACGACGCGCTGTGGCAGAACGAAGGCTTCGGCGCGCACATCATGATCATGCCGGGCGGCACCGGCATCGCCGAAGGTGTGGAGATCAAGCGGGGCGGGCAAGCCGGGCGCATCCGTCGTTACCCCTGGCACTGGCACGTCTTGAGCTATCAGAACCTGGTTGCCGTCGGCGACGCCACGGGGCAGTATTTCAACCGTAATACCATTCACACCTCGGCCAACCGGGGTATCGTGATCCACGGTACCAACGGCGTCGACGTGGAAGACAACGTGGTGTACGACGTGCGGGGCCACGGTATCTTCTTCGAAGACGCCGTCGAGCGCCGGGTGCTATGCGCCCGCAATCTGGTGTTGAAAGTTCGTAGTCCGGAAGCACGGCACGAGCTGCTGGCGCACGAGTTCGGCGCCCACGGTCGTGGGGTGTCGGGCATCTGGCTCAGCAACCCCGACAACACCATCGTCGACAACCACGTGGGCGACAGCCAAGGCGTGGGCATCTGGATGGCCTACCCGGCCGAGATCTTCGGGCCCCTGGCGGGCACGCTCAACGAGTTCGGCGCGCCCATGGTGCCCCGCATGATGCGGTTCGGGGCGTTCGACGGCAACACCACTCACTCTACCAAGGCCGACGGGGTGCACAACGACAACCCGCAGATCGACGCGGCAGGCAGCACGGGGAACAGCGGCATCAAGGACTACACCTCGACGGCCTCGGGCAACCGGAACGTGTCAAGCAGCAACTGGTTGCGCTTCACGGTGAACAACACCAGCATGTGGAAGTGCGGCCGGACTGCCTTCTGGGAGCGGGCCAACCGCGTCAACAACTACCGCCCCATCTCGGCCGACAACAAAGACGTGGGCTTTGCCAAGTCCGGATTCAATGGGTTGATCGCCGGGGCCCTGGCCGTGGGTGAGAGCCTTAACCACAATAAGAACAACGTGACGCGGCCCTACATCCCTGCCGCCTTGGCCACTTACCACCACACGTTCCAGTTCGACGGCTGCATCGTGATAAACCACCCCGCTTACCTCAACCGAAAGTCAGGGGCCTTCGACCTGTCGGACTACTACTTGCGGCCCGTCGAAAAGGGGCAGTGGCAGACGGAGGGCATGGTGCTGATCAACGCCCACCCGGGCGTGAAGCTGACCGCCTACGAAGGAGTGCCGGACCAGCGCAACGACCCCAACAAGCCCCACTACAACCAGGCGGGGGCGGTTTACGACCCGCAGGGTTTGTGGGGGCCGGCTAACACCTACTTCGTGTTCGACGAGCCTTTCTACACCTACGGCGAGACGAAGCACCTGCCCGCCGGCATCAGTGCCGCCCTGAACGGTGGCGTGAGTGTGCAGGGACCTTTCTACGGGATCGACGGATTCGAGATCAACGACGGCACCGGAGTGGACGAAAATCAGCGCATGGGGCTGGAAATCTTCCGTTACAACGCGCAGGATCAGGTGGTCGGCTCTCAGCGGTTGTGGAGCCTCAGCGCGGCACCCTCCAACCTCTTGGCCAACATGCGCGACTTCGCCCTGCACCACGACGGCTACTACGAAGTAGAGTTCCCCGAAAACACGCCGCCCGACCGCGTGCAGGTAGGGATGACAAACCTGCTCACCACCGCCGACGTGGTCATAGTAGGATTCGAATTCGACGGGCAGGCCACGCCCGCCGTCCGGACCCGGCGTTACAGCAGCATGTACTCGGTCTACACGGCCGTGAACAGCTTCTCGGCGCTGAAAAACTCCGCCGGCGAAACCTTCTGGCAAGACAGTGCCAACGACAAGATCTGGGTGAAGATCAGGGGCGGGGTGCGCAACGCCGGTTACGACGAGTACAGTTGGGAAGACTACACCTACCAGGACTTCTGGCTCGAAATCTACGACGATAACGCGTACGCCCGCGTGACTCGGTCGACGCCGACGGTATCCGCGGCCTCAGAAAACGGCATCATGGCGTATCCGAACCCCACCAACGGGCGGCTGACCGTCCGGGGCCAAGGCGAACTGAACGTAGAGCTGATCGACATGACCGGCCGGTTGGTGTCGGTGGCTAAGGCAGCCGACGAGATCACACTCGATATGCGTGCCCTGCCTGCGGGTATCTACCAACTGCGGGTGAACGGCCACAACCGGCGTATCGTCAAACAGTAGCGCTCTGCTGCCGGTCTGCCGCACCACGGCGGACGGAGAAAGAACCAAGGGGAGGACGCCGTAGATTTGTTATGAGGGGGACGACTCGCTCGCGGGTCGTCCCCCTCGTTGCGTATCGGCTGTTGGGCGGCGACTCGACTCAGTGCGGACGTGGTAGGTAGAAGAGAATAAGGACACGACCGTGGGCGGACGAGGTCGACAACCGCTGAACCTCACGACGACGTGGCGGTCCGCGCGTCGCGAAAAGCCGAAGGTGTTTGACCGAATCGCGCCTTAAAGTGACGTGAAAAGAGCGTGTGGTCTTCGTAACCCACGCCGTAGACCACTTCCGAGATCGACCCCGGCGCGCAGCGCAGCAGTGTCTTGGCGGCATCGAGGCGGTACTCCTTCAGCACATCGCCCGGGCTCCTTTGGAGCAATGCGTTGAGCTTCCGACTCAGATGACGCGCGCTGAAGTTCAGCGCTTCGGCCCAAGGCGTGGGACCGAACGTCGGTTCGCGGTAGTGCGCCTCGAGCACCGCGTAGGCACGATCTAGAAAGGCGCGGTCGGTTGTGTTCAGGTCGATGCTTGCCACCTCGCCGTGGGAGTTGCGGTATACTTCCTTCAGGCGGGCGCGCTGCGCCAACAGGTTGTTCAGCAACAGCCGCAGCACCCGCGGGTCAAACGGCTTCTCTATGTACAAATCGGCTCCGGCCTCCAGACCACTCACCTGGTGCTCAGCACCCGCCTTCGCCGTGAGCAGCACCACCGGCACGTGGCTGGTGAGCTCGTCTTCTTTGAGGCGGCGGCACATCTCCAGTCCGTCCATGTGGGGCATCATCACGTCGCTCAACACCAGATCGGGCAGGTGTCTTCGCGCCGCCTCCAGCCCGCGCGCGCCGTCGGGAGCCGTGAGCAGCCGGTACG
>JBARYS010000724.1:0-2022 GCA_049648155.1 Catalinimonas sp.
CAGCTCGACATCTACGGCGAGCTGATGGACGCCGTCTACCTCTACAACAAGTACGGCGAGGCGATCTCGTACGACTTCTGGCTCTCGCTCAAGCGCCACATCAACTGGCTGGCCGAGCACTGGCACCAGCCCGACGAGGGCATCTGGGAGGTGCGCGGCGGCCGCCGTTACTTCCTCTACTCGCGGCTGCTCTGCTGGGTGGCGATGGACCGCGCCATCAAGCTGGCCGACATGCGGCCCTTCCCGATTCCGGACCGCTGGCGGCGCGTGCGCGACGAAATCTTCGAGTCGATGTGGACCGACTTCTGGGACGACGAGCGGCAGTGCTTCGTGCAGTACAAGGGCAGCAAGCACGTCGACGCCGCCACACTGCTCATGCCGCTGGTGCGCTTCATCAGCGCCAAAGACCCGCGCTGGAAGTCGACGTTGCGGGCCATCGAGGAGGAGTTGGTCTCCGACTCGCTGGTGTTCCGTTACCGTCCCGGCTTGGCCGCCGACGACGGCCTCGCGGGCGAAGAGGGCACCTTTTCGATGTGCTCGTTCTGGTACGTCGAGTGCCTCTCGCGCGGCGGCGAACTGGAGAAGGCGCGCCTCTACCTGGAAAAGATGCTGGGCTACGCCAACCATGTGGGCCTCTACGCCGAGATGCTGGGCTTCCGTGGTGAGCACTTGGGCAACTTCCCGCAGGCATTCACACACCTAGGCCTGATCAGCGCCGCCCTCAACCTGGACAAACAACTCAATGACCAGCGCAATCAGGAGGTGAAGACAGCGGTGTAGGGATGTAGGCAACAGACATCAGACGACAGACCTCCGGTGCTACCGTCCTTACTGATACGTCTTCATAAATTCCTGTCGACAGCCTTCCATCACGCGCCGCCAAACCCAAGTCTAATATCTTTTGTCTAAAAAAATGAAAGCCATTGCCATTACGCCCGGAGAGGGCAACGCCCAACTGATCGAAGGCCACGCGGAGCCGGAGGTGCAACGCCCCGATCACGTGAAGATACAGGTGCTTGAAACGGGTATCTGCGGCACCGACCGCGAGCTGTCGGCGGGTGGCCATACCGACGCCCCCGAGGGCAGCGACAAGCTGGTGATCGGCCACGAGATGTTCGGCCGGGTGACGGCGGTGGGCGACGCGGTGACGTCCGTTAAGCCCGGCGACCTGGCCACGTTCACCGTGCGGCGGGGCTGCGGTTTGGGCAAACCCTGCTGTAGCCACCGGAGCGACCTTTGCCAAGCCGGCCAATACACCGAGCGCGGCATCAAAGCGGCACACGGCTACAAGACCGAGTACGTGGTTGACGAAGAGCAGTACCTCGTCAAGGTGCCCGCCGAGGCGCGGACGGTGGGCGTGCTGGCCGAGCCGATGTCGGTGGCCGAAAAGGCCATCGACGAGGCGGTGTCGTTGCAGGCAGCGCGGCTGCCCGAAGGCACCGAAGAGAGCTGGCTGCAAGGCCGCCGGGCGCTGGTGGCGGGCATCGGGGCCATCGGTATGCTGGCCGTGATCGCCCTGCGCCTGCGCGGGGCCGAAGTGTGGGGCCTCGACATTGTGGACGAAGACACGCGCCGCCCCACACTGCTGAAGCACTTCGGCGGCCACTACATCGACGGGCGGACCGTCGAGACGTCGAACATCGACGAGCAGTTCGGCCACATGGACTTCATCTTCGAGGCCACCGGCGTGGCGCGCCTCAGCTTCGAGCTGATCGACGCGCTCGGCACCAACGGCGTCTACGTGATGACGGGCATCCCCCACGGCGACCGCCCCACCTGCATCACCGGTCCCGAGCTGATGCGGCAGATCGTGCTCAAGAATCAGATCATCCTCGGCAGCGTCAACGCCGGGCACCAGCACTTCGGCATGGGCATCGCGGACCTCGTGGCGGCCCGCGAACGGTGGGGCGCAGAGGTGATCGACGGCTTCATCACCACGCGCCTGCCGGTGGAGCGTTTCATCGAGGGATTCGAGAGCCGCTCGTCCGACGACCTCAAAACGGTCATCGAGTGGAGTAAGGA
>JBARYS010000725.1:0-10829 GCA_049648155.1 Catalinimonas sp.
ACGCAGGGGCGCTTCCAGGGGTGGGCGGCCTACACGCTGGCCTGGAACCGGCGGCAGTTCGCCAACATCAACGGCGGGCGGTGGTACCCCGGCCCGTTCGACCGCCGCCACGCCGTGACGCTCACCGGGCAGTGGCGGGCCACGGACGACGTGACGCTGTCGGCCACATGGGACTACCACTCCGGCCAGCCCGTCACCGCGCCGGTGGCCGTGCGCGAGGAGTTGGGGGGCGACATTGGCCGGGGGGTGCTCATCTACGGAGACCGCAACAACTTCCGCATGCCGGCGTTCCACCGGCTCGACGTGGGGGCGAGCTTTGCCAAGGAGCGCCGCAAGGGGCGGGTGCGCACCTGGCGGGTGGGCTTCTACAACCTTTACAATCGGGCCAACCCCTACTTCGTTGATCTTCGCCGGGCGTTGCTGTTTGACCGCCCCTGGAACAACTGGTCTCCGAACAGCGGCGATCCGCCTCCGCAGGAAATCGGCGTCAATTACCGACTGGTGAGTCGGAGTGCGCTACCCATCTTGCCCTACCTGAGCTACCACTGGTCGTTCTGAACCATGAAGAAGTTACTGCTTACCGTCCTTCTGCCCGCGCTGGTGCTGTTGACCGGCTGTGAACGCGACCTGGGCGTAGACCTGCCCTACGAAGGCCCCCGGCTGGTGCTGTTCGGGTTGCTGACCCACGGTGAAGCCGCCGAGGTGCGCGTGGCGCGGACCTACCCGCCCACCGGCCCACAACGGTTCGACACGCTCACGCAAGCCGAGGTGGTGTTGTTCGAGAACGACGTGGCCGTCGACACGCTGCGCCACCAGGAAGGCGGGTGGTACCGGGGCACCCGGCCCCTGCGCGTGGGGGCACGCTACGCCGTGAGGGCGCAGCTTGACGGCTTCCCCGACGCTGAGTCGCAACCCGAGCTTATGCCTGATCCGATTCGCATCACGTCCTATGACTTCAGTGAAGAGACTTCTCCACAGTTCGGCGAACGCCCGGCGCACGTATTGGCCCTGCGTTTCCAGGACCCGCCTAACCAGGAAAACTTTTACGCTGTTGCTTTTGAGCAGTATAACGCGGGGCAGCAGGTCAACACCGAAATTTTCGATATGAATTATCCTTTCGGCACGCCCACCCTCTGTGCCCTGGTCGAGAGCAGTAGTGGCGACTTCGCCTACCGCGACCTTTGCTTTGAGAACGGACGCGGTTTTGTGGACGTAGGCATCGAACTAGGGCTAAGTGAACTCGATCGAACTACGTGGGAGATACGCCGCGACACGGTCGACTACGTGGTGGCCCGGCTCTACCGCATCACCGAGGCTTACTACGACTACCTGGAGTCCGACTACCAACCCGAGGGCATCGAGATCGCCTTCACCGACGCCTACAATCCCTACTCGAACGTGGTGGGTGGTTACGGCCTGGTGGTGGCCCAGTCGTACGACGAAATCACGGCTACACCATGAGATGGATTTTACCGCTTGCCATGAGTCTGAGCCTGATGGGGTGTGTACACCGGTATCAACCCATGCGGCTTTCGGCCTACGCCTATCCCTTCGAGACGGATGCGCCTGCTACCGTACGCGTATCGTACGATACCATCGACCCGGTCTTTTATAACCAGCGTTACGCCAGGCGGCTCCGCAAACGTGCCTGGCAGATGGTGCCTTTACGCATTACCAACCCAACCGAGGATACGGTCTCTTTTAACTCCGAGACGTTGCAGCTCTCAGACGCCTCACCTTCCCCGGCCTCCGTTGCGGAAGGTGAGGCGAGGTGTGCGTCAGCGCATCTGGCCGTTTCTCCTTTTTGTTCCGCTTGACTTTGGCTACAGTTCCAGCGCCGGCCTCTCCTACGACGGCGCGCTTGGAATATTTCCCCTCAGCAGTGCCTATGGCATCGGTAGCTTCCTGGTAGGACGGCGGGCCAATCGTCGCTTCCGGCAGGACCTAAACCGCCACGTGGTACGCTCCGAAACGCTCATGCCCGGTCAAACTGTGCATCGGCTGCTGATCCTCCGACGGAGAAATTCAGAAGCAAATGCACCCAGTCCATGAAGTACGTGCTCATCGGATTGTTGCCGCTTCCCTTTGGCCTGTTAGAGCCGGCTCACGGTCAGGTCAGCAAAAGGTCACTGGTTGGTAGCTCCAAGACATGGCCAACGGACCTGAGTAGTGTCAGTCGGGACTTGCTTCTCGATCATTTGCCGAACATTCACCTCTAAAGGGGTGTTGGCAACCGAGACGCGAGCTACTTATGATTGAAAAGACGATGCGGCGGCGGGGGTGGAAGTGGGCGGCGGCCGGGCTGCTGCTCTACACCGTGGTGATGGGCTTCGCGGGCACGGTGCCACGGCTGCCGATCCTGAACGAGACCATCCGTAACCTCTACTTCCACGTGCCGATGTGGTTCGGCATGACGATCATCCTGACGATTTCGGTGGTCTACTCGGTGCGCTACCTACTGAACCCGCAAGACCGCAACGACGACGTCGCGCTGGCCGCCGCCAACGTGGGCATCTTGTTCGGCGTGCTGGGTATCCTGACCGGCTCGGTCTGGGCGCGCTACACGTGGGGCGCTTGGTGGGTGCCCGACGTGAAGCTGAACGCCGCCGCCGTGGCCACGCTCATCTACCTGGCTTACGGCGTGCTGCGCGGCTCGCTCACCGACCGCGAGCAGGCCGCCCGCATCGGGGCCGTCTACAACGTGTTTGCCTACGCCGCGCTGGTGCCGCTGCTGTTCGTGCTGCCCCGCCTGACCGACTCGCTGCACCCGGGCAACGGTGGCAACCCCGGCTTCAACGCTTACGACCTCGACCGTAACTTGCGGATGGTATTTTACCCGGCCGTGATCGGCTGGACGCTGCTGGGCTGGTGGATCGCGACGTTGCAGATTCGCCTGCGCCGCCTCGAAGCCCGCCGCGAAGAGCACCTCCTCACTGAGCGCACTCCTGTGGCCGCCACTGACCTTTAGCTCACCATGAGATACGTCACCTTCCTCTGTTTCTGGCTCTTCAGCATAAACTCATTCGCCCAGGCGGGTGTTGAAAGCGGGTCGGTCGAGATGGCCGATGCCCTCCGCGCCGACGGCAAGATTTACGTGGTCGTCGTGGTGGCGGCGGTGGTAGTGCTGGGTCTGCTCTACTACCTCACCCGCCTGGACCGCCGCATCGGGCGGATGGAGCGCGAACTGGACGACGAGCGCCCCGCCTCGCGCGACGAGTACACCCGCTAACCCCCTTTCTACCGTCATGAAGAAATCGTACCTGCTCGGCATCATCGTCATCGCGGTGGCCGTGGCCGTGATCGTTTCCACCGCCGGCGACGCCAGTACCTACGTCACGTTCGAAGAGGCCGCCGCGCTCTCGGCCGAGGGCGACGACCGCCTGATTCACGTCGTGGGCACGCTCGACAAGGACGCCGCCGGGCAGCCGGTCGGCTTCGAGTACCGCCCCGAGGTCGACGCCAACTACTTCGCCTTCCGCCTGGTGGACCAGGACGGCGAAAAGCGCCGCGTGGTCTACCGCGACGTGAAGCCGCAGGACTTCGAGCGCTCTGAGCAGGTGGTCATCATCGGCAGCTTTCCCGAGGGCCAACCCGACGGCGCGTTCGTGGCCGACAAAATACTGATGAAGTGCCCTTCGAAGTACGAAGAGACCGAGCTCACCAGTTAGATGCTTTCTTTGTACAAGGTATCCGGCACAAAGTATCAAGTACCCATTTTCATCGTGGGGTGCGCCGCCTGCTGCTTTACTTCGGCTTTCTTCGCGCGGGTTTTTCCGTAGAAGCCGTCCCGATACTTAGTACCTGATACCTAGTACATAATACCTAGTACATCCTTCCCCCATGAACCTACTTCCCGGCCAGATCGGCGAGTTCTTTACCGTCTTCATGTTCGTGTCGGCCCTTGCGTCGGCGTACGCGTTCTTCCGCACGGTGCGGCTGGAGGGACAACCGGTCGAAGGCGGTGCGATGCGGCGCTTCGGGCGAATCTCGTTCGGGCTGCACGCGGTGGCGGTGCTGGGCGTGGTCGTGACGCTATTCTACATCATCCAGCAGCATATGTACGAGTACCACTACGCTTGGAGCCACTCGTCGAACCACCTGCCGGCGCACTTCATGATCTCCTGCTTTTGGGAGGGGCAAGAGGGGAGCTTTTTGCTTTGGATCTTCTGGCAGGCGCTGCTCGGGCTGGGCATGATCGCGGTGGGGCGGCGCGGCTCCGGAAAGACGTGGGAGGCTCCCGTGATGGCGGTATTCGCGCTGGTGCAGGCGTTCTTGGCGTCGATGATCCTGGGCGTGATGCTGCCGGGGTTGGAGTGGAAGCTGGGGAGCTCGCCGTTCATCCTGCTGCGCGACGCCATGGACGCGCCCATCTTTCAGATGAACCCCGACTTCGTGCCTGAGGACGGCACCGGCCTTAACCCGCTGTTGCAGAACTACTGGATGGTGATCCACCCGCCGACGCTCTTCTTGGGCTTCGCGCTGACGCTGGTGCCGTTCGCCTTCGTGATCGCGGGCCTCTGGCGGCGCGACTACAAGGGCTGGGTGCGGCCCGCCCTACCGTGGGCGCTGACGGCCGGCGGCGTGCTGGGTGTGGGTATCCTGATGGGCGCGTACTGGGCCTACGAGACGCTCAACTTCGGCGGCTACTGGAACTGGGACCCCGTCGAGAACGCCGTCTACGTGCCGTGGCTGGTGCTGGTGGCGGCCATCCACACGATGGGCATCTACAAGAAAAAGGGCGCGGCGCTGGCCACCTCGATGGTGCTCGTCATCGCCTCTTTCGTGCTGATCCTCTACTCGACGTTCCTCACGCGCAGCGGCATCCTGGGCGACGCCTCCGTGCACTCGTTCACCGACCTGGGGCTGTCGGGGCAACTGTTGGTCTATTTGCTGGCCTTCGTGGGGCTGTCGGTGGTGCTGCTGGCCGTGCGCTGGCGCGAGGTGCCGAAATCCGACAAGGAGGTCTCGGTCTACTCGCCCGAGTTTTGGGTCTTTACGGCGGCCACGATCTTGGGGCTGGCCGCTTTTCAGGTGCTGGTGCCGACCTCGCTGCCGGTCTGGAACGCCGTCGTCGAAGCGTTCGGCGGCACGTCGAACCTCGCGCCCCCGGCCGATCAGATCGCGTTCTATACTGAGTGGCAGCTCTGGTTCGGGGTGGCCATCGCTTTCGCTACGGGCTTGGGGCAGTACTTCTGGTGGCGGCGACTCGACCGCGTCAATTGGTTCCGCCACCTCTCCACGCCGCTGATCGTCGCGCTGCTGGTGGCGGCGGCGCTGATCGTGCTGACGCGCGTCGACAACGTCGTCTACATCGTCGTGCTGACGGCGGGCGTATTCTCGGTGGTGGCCAACGGTACCGTGGTGCTGCGGACGCTCCGTAGCCGCACGCAACTGGCCGGCGGCGGGCTGGCGCACGTGGGCGTGGGGCTGATGTTGCTCGGCATCCTCTATTCGTCGGGCTACTCGAAGGTGATCTCCGTCAACCGCACGGGTCGCCTCTACTCGAAGGAGTTCACCGACGAGATGAACCGCGACAACGTGCTGCTCTGGCGCGGCAAGACGCAGCAGATGGCCGACTACAAGCTGACGTACCAAGGGCCGCGCCTGGAGGTGGACGGCTTCCCCGGTTACGTCGACCCCAAGTACCTGCGGCAGCTCGAAGACCCGCACTTCGCCGTGGTGCGGCAGGACCTGGCCTTGGAGGGGCGTACCTACTTCCGCGCGCAGGACACCGTCGAGGTTCACCCCGAAAACACCTTTTTCGCGATTGCCTTCGAGGACACCACCGGCGAGCGGTTTACCATGCACCCCCGGGCACAGGTGAACCCGAACATGGGGCTGATCGCCTCGCCCGACCTGAAGCGCTTCTTCTCGCACGACCTCTACCTGCACGTCTCGTCGATCATGGTCGACGACGAAGAGCGCGAGTGGAGCGAAGTGAAGGAGTTTACCGCCACCGTGGGCGACACGTTCCTGCTGAACGACTTTGTGGCCGAGCTGGTCAGCGTAGACCGCGTCTCGGAGGTCGAAGGGATTGAGTTGGACCCAAAGCAGGACGCCGCCGTGCAGGCCACCGTCCGTGTGCTGGGGGTCGATGGGGCCTACGTGCTGCGCCCCACCTTCGTGATCAAGGACGGGCTGGTGGGACGGCTGCCCGAGACCTCCGGCGAGCTGGGGCTGCGCCTCTCGCTCCTAAGCATCGACCCGGCCACGGGCGAGTTTGCCTTCGGCGCGCAGACCACGCAGCAAGATTGGGTCATCATCAAGGCGATGGAGAAGCCGCACATCAACCTGCTCTGGATCGGTAGCTTGCTGATGTCGTTCGGCTTCGCGCTGGCGACTGCTCGCCGCGTGCGCGAAAGCCGCGACCGGAAGGCCGCCCCTACCCCGACCAAACACGCGAAAAAGCGGGCCACGGTGGGTGCTTAGCCGTACGGAATTTCGTAACTTTGATGTCCCCCCGCCGCCCCGTACGGTGGGCTTCGTACTCCCAACAAAACCGACGTAAAGATGAGCTTAGACATCACCGGAAAAGTCATTAAAGTATTAGACGAAGTGTCTGGTCAGGGTCGCAACGGCACCTGGGTCAAGCGCGAGTTCGTGGTCGAGACGCCCGGCCAGTATCCTAAGAGCGTCTGCTTTACCTGTTGGGGTGACCGTGCGAACACCGTCAGTCAACTACAGCCCGGCGACGAGGTGACCGTCTCGTTCGACCCCGAGTCGCGCGAGTACAACGATCGCTGGTTCACCGACCTGAAGGCGTGGCGCATCGAGAAGGGAGCCGGCGAGCCCCCCGCCGGTGGTGGGCGGCCCGCCCCCGCCGCTTCGACGGCTTCGTACCCCGAAGTGCAGAACGCCGAAGGCGATGGAGGCGGCGACGACCTGCCGTTCTAAGCCTCGCCGCAAACGAAACGAACAAAAGCCCCCGGTGCTCGTGAGCACCGGGGGCTTTTGTTATGGATTGGACCTACTCAGCGGGGTAAAGAGGCGGCGTGCGGGCAATCAACCGCAAGCGGTGGGCGTAGAGGTCGAGGTAGCGTCGGCGCTCCCTGGGTGTAGCCGGCTCCGGAGCCCACGCCACGAACGGCGGCAGCACCGCCATTCCGGTGTAGTAGAGCGTACCACGCTGAACGGGGTAGAGCAGCGAGTGCAGGTCGCCATTGCGTGCGCCCTCGCCGAAGGCCAGCTCCGGTTCGCTGGTAGTCAGGCTCAGCAGGGCGCGCTTACCACGCAGAGGGCCGGTGCGGTAGCTGCCGCCCGCCGGTGGTCCGTAAGCCACGCCCCGCGCCAGCACCCGGTCGAACCACCCTTTCAGGACGGCCGGCACCGAGAACCACCAGAGTGGAAACTGAAAGATGACCGCGTCGGCGCGCGCCAGCTTGTCCATCTCACCTCTGATGTCCTCCTCGAAGCCACCGTGCCGCGCGGCGTGCTCCTGCGCACGTTGATAGTGAAAGGGGCCATCGACCTGAGTGATAAAGTCGTGGCGACCACCGCGCGGTTCGAAGGAGTTACGGTAAAGATCGGACACCTCGACGGTGTGGCCTACCTCGCTCAAGGTCTGCCGCGCACGGTCGAGGAGGGCTCCACCGAAAGAAAAAAGCTCGGGGTACGCGAAGACGATCAGCAAGTGCATTGTATCAGAAAATAATGAATAATTAGTTTATTTCCGGGGTCTGCGGGGTACCTTTGTATTGACAGCAAATGAATCTTAACCCCGTCGGTGACTGATAGTACAGCACAAACGTCCAACCACAAGAATCAATCATTCAGTATGAACAACATAGATCTGCTCACCCTCGACGCCATCGTGGAGGTACCTAAGGGGAGCCGCAACAAGTACGAGTACGACTACGAGCGCAAGATGATCCGCTACGATCGGATGCTCTTCTCGTCGATGCATTACCCGAGCGACTACGGTTATTTCCCCGAGACGCTGGCCGAAGACGGTGACGCCCTCGACGCCCTGGTGCTGGTCTCGGAGCCTACCTTCCCCGGTTGTCTCATCGAGGTGCGTCCGGTCGGTTTATTCAAGATGCGCGACGAAAAAGGCCCCGACGCGAAGATTCTCTGCGTGCCGGTCTCGGACCCGCTCTGGAACAACATCCGCAGCCTCGACCAGGTAACGCCCCACCTCAAGCTCGAAATCGAACACTTCTTCCAGGTGTACAAAGATCTTGAAAAGAAGAAGGTCGGCGTGGAAGGTTGGGAAGACGAGCGCGCCGCCGTACAGGCCATTTGGCAAGCACGAGAAGCGTATCAAAACAAATTGAAGGCTAACGGGACCGTCTTTATTCATTGATTTTAGGGTTAACATTTTTCACCGTTCGACGAACGATCATTGAATCGCGAAGCCACGACCACCGTAGTTTCGCGATTCTTGTTTGAATTCCTACACGGAAGCGATAACGGCGGATAATTGATTGAAATGCGCCTTTTATGTTCATATCTTGCCCTTTAGACAGCGGAAGTGTGTGTATCAACAGAGGGATATGAACACATCAAGCGAAAAACGTTGAATTCTCGCACCGGACGCACGCGATTCCACCTTTTTATAAATGTCGTTCCACCTTCTTCATAGGTACGTTCGCGTTATAGAGACCCGACACTAACTTTCCAGGTTAGTTTGGCAAACTTCCGACTACGTGAACAGACTCCTTGATTATATCAGCCGGATTCATGCAGCGCGCACGGTCACCCATCTGAACCAGCAGGTGGTTGTGATTTTTGGGCTGATCGTCTTCCTGCTGGGTGTGGGGGCGTGGTCGGCTTGGCACCTGATCGCCCGCCAAAACGAAGGCCTCGACTGGACCAGCCGGCGTTACACGGCACTCGACGCCCTGGAAGAGCTTTCCCGCGACGTAGTGGTGGCTGAATCGGAGACACGCGGATTCCTGCTGACGGCCGACACGCTCTTCAACTTGACGCCCCACCTCGGGAACATCAAGAAGCAATGGGTGCGTCTCGAAAGCACGTTCGACGACCCATTGCAGCGCGCCCAGGGCGATACCCTGCGTCAGATGTTCGACCAGCGCGTCGACATCATCTGGAAGACGGCCCTGATGCGGCGGTCGGCAGGTCGGCAGAGTGCGCAGATTTACCACACGCTGCGCGATGGCCGGAAGCTGTCGTTCGCCATCGGGAGGTACATCCAGCAGATGAAGCAGTACGAGAAGCTCATGATTGCCGAGCGCCGCCTCGCCGACGAGCGCAGTCTGGGCACGTTCCGCCACCTTTCGGTGATCGGCTGCGTGATTATCCTGCTGCTCTCCCTCTACGCCATCTGGCTGGTGACCAGCGAGATGCGCCGGCGTACGAACCTCGAACGCAAGCTGCTTAGCAGTAGCCGGCAGAAAGACCAACTGTTCTCGATCATCAGCCACGATCTGAGGGCTCCGTTCAACAGCATCCTGGGCCTGACGCGGCTGATGATGAACACTTCGACGCGGATGTCGGAAGAAGAGATGGCGCGCGTCACGCAGATGATCAACGAATCAGCGCAGCGCACCTCGCGCCTCTTACAAAACCTGCTGGAGTGGGCGCGGATGCAGATGAACCACAGCCAAGTGCGCATTCAGCCGCTACCCATGTGGAAAGTGGTGGAAGAAGAGCTTGAGAATTTGAAGATGGTGGCGAGCGAAAAAGAGATCGCCTGCGAAAACAACGTCCTGCCCGCCGTCTGGGTCAACGCCGACCCACACATGGCCTCTACGGTGGTGCGCAACCTGGTGTCGAACGCGCTGAAGTTCTCTTACCCGCACACGACGGTACGCGTGGGCGCGCAGCGGCGGGGCAACGAGTGGAATATCTTCGTGCAGGACGAGGGCACCGGCATGACCAAGGAGATTCAAGAGAGGCTCTTCAAAGTCGACCGCCACATCACCCTACGCGGCACGCGCAACGAGCACGGCACGGGTCTGGGACTACTGCTCTGCAAGGAGATGGTCGAACGTCAGAACGGTAAGCTGTGGGTCGAGTCGGTACCGGGCAAGGGGAGCACGTTCTTCTTCACCCTGCGCCGCGCCAACGTCTCCTCGCCGGGCAGCCTCACCGCTCCCGATTGGGAAGAGCAACGCGTCCCCACGATGACGTAGCCCACACGTCTCCTATTTTACGCTACTTAATTGCTCAGCAGGTCGAGGGCAGCGGCGGTGAACGCCTCGGTGCCTGTTTCGATGGCCGGTGCATAGTCGGGCGTAAACCGAGGTGAGTGCAGCGACGGCAGCACCGCACCACCGTCTAACGACGCCTTGACCCGCGCGGGGGCGGCGGCTCCCAACCAGAAGAGGCAGATCGGCACGGCCGGGTCGGTACGCCCGAAACGCCCGAAGTCTTCGCCGCCCATCACCGGCGACACCGCCACCACCCGGTCCGCGCCGAGTGCGCTGCGTAGGGTCTGTTCGACGCGCTCGGTCAGGGCCGGGTCGTTGCGCAGGGCGGGCGTGAACTCGTCACGCACAGTCACCACCGGCCAGTCGGCTTCGGGCACACCCGCCGAGAGGGCCACGCCCCGGCACACGCGGCGGATGTTTTCGATGAGGGCGGCACGCACCTCGTCGGTGTAAGAGCGCAGCGTCAGCTCCATCTTCACCTCGTCGGGAATCACGTTGCCCTTGGTGCCGCCGTGGATGGAGCCGACCGTCAGCACGGCCGGTTCGAGTGGCGAAGTTTCGCGGCTCACCAGCGTCTGAAAGTCCAGCACCAGCCGGGAGGAGAGCACCACCGGGTCGATGGTCGTGTGCGGGTAGGCGCCGTGGCCGCCACGCCCGCGCACCGTGATGTCGACCATGTCGACGTTCGCCAGGGCATAGCCGGAGACCAGCCCCACC
>JBARYS010000726.1:0-4471 GCA_049648155.1 Catalinimonas sp.
CGCTCCACCGTCAGGTAGCCTACGAGAACACCAGGACGCCCCCGTCAGCGGCCGCGTCGGGTATTTCCAGCGAGTAGCGACCGTTGATGTCGGTGATCGTGCCGTTCGAAGTGCCCTTCAACAACACGTTCACCCCAGGCAAAGCCTCGCCGGTCCCGTCGGTCACCACCCCGGACACTTGCAGTTGCGGAGCCACCGCTACCGTGCCGCGCGGCGAGGCTGCCGGCGAGCTGGTGGGGAGGGGTTGCACATGGGCGGAAATCTTCGCCCGGGGCTGTGGACTGACAGTTCGCCCGTCGAGCAGTTCAGAGGAGTAGGTAAACGAGCCGCCCGGCCGCCGTTCGGACTGCACTAGAGCGTTGCCGAGGGTCTGGGAGGTCTGAACGGTGACGGGTGGGTCGGGTTGGTCATGGGCTGCCCGGGTCACGTTCTGCGCGCCGGCGTGCCCAACGCATAAGAGCAAGCAGAAGCCGGTGAGAAACAGGGAGTTAGTGTGGTGCATAAGGGGTTGTTTGTAAGAAATTTAAAATCAGCGCATTTCCTGATATACTTTAATCTTTCACGGTTACACCGCTTGGGGAAGCAGTCAAAATAGAATGGGTGGCGCTGCTCCGTCCGCTTGGCGGCGTGGGCGACCAGGTCGGCAAGCTGCGGGTTTGCGGGCTGCCCAGGGTGTTCGAACGGCGCGAGGCGCAGGCATTCCGCCGCGCAACGTCAAACAGCGTCCCGAATATTCTTGCACTTACCGACGGCGGCAATCCCTTTTTGGTAGCCGTTCGCCCTCCACTTTGGGCAGCCTGAGCCTTTGTAATCCTGCGGGCCGGCCGGTTTTGCGGTTGAATGGCCTCGTCGCGCGCAAAAGCGCAATCGACGACCGGTTGCTTCCGGAAAGCAACCCCATTCGTTACTCGCAGACCATCGGTGTGATCAGCGAGCAGCTTCTGAAAGTGAAAAGATCGAGAGGGACGGAGTGACATAGCACAGTACTTACCACATCAACAGTAGAGTACGGTATGTGTCTGATACTCATCAACCTTCGAAAAAATCTGCACTCATGGATTACTTTCCCACGGCTACTCGTGCGCGTCTGGCTTCTCTGACGTATCTCATAATCAGGATAGACACGGACTACTCTACCCGACGGTTTTCCGGAAGGAGGTGTCCCGCTAAACCCGACCCCCTCAAAGCCCGCAATCGCCTACTTGCCACATACTAAAAGCTCACTGAACTACATCCTCCAAGCACTCAAGCCTAACACCCCCCGCAACACCGCCCAGACGTTTTCGGCGACCAGTTCGTAGCCGGCGGCATTCGGGTGAATGCCGTCGAACAGGTTCAAGTGGCGGTAGCCGGCCACGCCGCGCAGCATGAACGGCACCAGGGGGATGCCGTTGTCTTCGGCCAGTTCGCGGTACATGCGGTGGAAGTCGTCGATGCGCTCCGGCCGCACCGGCAGCGGCACCTCCATACCGACCAATACCTGTCGGGCAGCGTGGTGGCGGACCTTCACCTTGCTGATCATCTCCTGTAGGTTGGCGCGCGTCTGCGACAGCGGCAGGCCCCGGAAGAGGTCGTTCACGCCCAGTTCGAGTACAAACACGTCGACGGGGTCGCGCAGCCAGTGGTCGAGGCGTTGGCGGCCGCCAACGGTGGTATCACCACTCCGGCCGGCGTTCACCACGCGGTAGCCGCCGCCGTGCGCGTCGATGAGCTTCTGGATGCGGCTGGGGTAGGATGCCGACGCGTCGACGCCGAAGCCCGCCGTGAGGCTGTCGCCGAAGCAGAGAATGGTTTGGGGGGGACGAGGATGCTCTTTGTTCATGCCGATGTATCAACCTCGCCCCGCACGTCCGGGTTTCTGTCGATACCGATGTGAAGATACCCCGACCGCCGGTGCTTGGCTTTTCTAACCGCTCCTCCCAATCGGGTCGGCGGCGGCGCGGCGCGGCTCGTAAGTTCGACGGCGGCTAATCACCCCCACGATGGCAGAGACCCCCGATACCCCCGCGATGGAGCGGGGCACCTACGAGATCATCCGGCAGCGGCTGCGCGACCACGGCACCGCCCTGCGCGAGCGCCTGCAACAACTCGACGCCACCCGCCGCGAGGTGTTCGGCACCATCGAGACGCAACTGCTGAGCACCGAGCGCATCACGACCGAGCACAACTGCGTGCCGCAGGACATGGTGGCCGTCGGCGACCGCCTCTTGTTCGGCTACAACGTCCACATGGGCTTGAAAACCGAGACGCACCTGAGCGACGTGTTCAGCGTCTACCACTACGCCGAGCAGCAGTTTCACCCCGCGCCCCTCGACCTGATCGCCGGCGAGCGGTTCGCCGAGGACTTCCGCAACCTCTACAAGTACTACCGCGACGCGCGCTTCAACAAGTTCGCCGCCATCGGACCGCACCTGTTCGTGGTGTTTCAAACCGGCCCGCGCCCCGACGACCTGAAGACGTTCAAGTTCGCCCGCGCGGAGGGCGGCCTGCGCTACCTCGACAACCGCAGCGACCACGAGTACGTCTACCCCGACCAGCACGCCTTCCGTTGGCGGCGGGCCACGCGCGACATGCACCGTACCGGCACGCACCCGCACGTGTCGATCGAAGACCGCGTGTTCGTCGAGGCCGTGGGCGGCGACCTGACCATCAAGGTGGAAGATAACACCGACAGCGGCGAGGGTGTCTACGCCGAGCCGGTAGAGCACGCCGACCAGACGCTCGACGACGCCGACATTCAGTACGCCCCGGTGGGCAACCTGATCGTGCTGCGCATCCGCCCGTTTCAGGAGAAGGACTACCGCTACATCGTCTACAACGAGAAGCTCCGCACCGCCCGGCGCATCGACGCGCTGGCCGACGCCGCCGTGCTGCTGCCCGACGACCAGGGGCTGCTCTTCCCGGACGGCTACTACCTACAGGGCGGCGACCAAAAGCGGTTCGACCTGGCCGACGGCGGCGGGCGGCGCTTCGAGCGGCGGCTGGCGGCACCCAATGGCGAGGACTTCCTCTACGTCTTTTACAGCCCCGAAGGCCACCACTACGCCCTGCTGAGCTACAACCTGATCGCACAGCGGACGGAGACGCCCCAGCTCTGCCACGGCTATACGCTGTTCGACAACGGCGAGCTGATCTTGTTTCGCAACGACGACCAGCCGAAGCGACACCACGCCCTGCAAATCTGGCGGACGCCCTTCGTGGGGCCGAACGAGCCGCCGCCCGCCGCCGGCAACCACTACCTGTTCAAGCTCGGCAACCGAGAGGTGGTGCGCGCCATGGCCGAGGCGAACGAACTGCTGCAACTGCTGGACCGCGACGACAACTACGCCGGGCTTTACCTTGACCTGACGCGCGGAGCCGAGAACCTGCTGGACACCTACCCCTGGCTGAACCGCCCGGAGGCCGCCGCGCTCGACGTGCCCACGCGGGCCATCCGCGAGGCGGCGCGCGCGGCCGTCGACGAGTTCGAGAAGGTACAGCAACTGCGCGAGGCGGCCGACCGCGCCACCCTGGAGGCGTTCGGCAGCACCGAGGCCCTGATGAAAGAGCTGGGCCGCCGCCGGGGGCAAGACGTGCAGCACTTCGTGGAAGGGTTGCAGGCGCTGCGCACCGCGCGGGGAGAGCTGATCGCCCTGAAGGAGCTGCGCTACGTGGACGAAGCAGCGGTGGACGCGCGCGAAGTGGCCGTCTCGGCAGCCGCCGACAAGCTGGCCCGCGCGGCGGTCAGGTTTCTGCTCGAACCCGACGCGCTGGCTCCCTACGCCGCCCGCATCGAGGCGCTTAGTGCCCGCGCCGAAGGGGTCGAAAAGGGCGTGGAGGCGCAGGCCGCCGTGGCCGATGTGGACCAGACCGCCGCCGATCTGGACCTGCTCATCGAGGTGGTGAGCAACCTGAAGATCGACGACGCCACGCAGACCACGCGCATCATCGACGGCATCTCGGCGCTATACGCCCGCCTGAACCAAGTGCGCGCCGCGCTGAAACGGCGGCGGCAGGCGCTGCTCGGGGCCGAGGGGCGGGCGGCCTTCGCGGCGCAGTTGAAGCTGCTGGACCAGAGCGTGGCCGGTTATCTGGACGTGAGCACCACGCCCGCCCGCTGCGACGAGTACCTGAACAAACTGCTGGTGCAGCTCGAAGAGTTGGAGGGGCGCTTCGCGGAGTTCGACGAGTTCGTGGAGCAACTGGCCGCCAAGCGCGAGGAGGTTTACGGTGCGTTCGAGTCGCGTAAGGTGTCCCTCACCGAGGCCCGCCGGCGCCGCGCCGACGCCCTGTTGCGTTCGGCCGAGCGCATTCTGAGCGGCGTGCGCCACCGGGTGAGTGGTCTGGAGACGGCCGCCGCCATCCACGGTTACTTCGCCGCCGACCTGATGGTGGACAAGGTGCGCGACGTGGCCGGCAAGCTGCGCGACCTCGGCGACGCCGTCCGCGCCGACGACCTGCTGGGCCGCTTGCAGACCGCCCGCGAGGAGGC
>JBARYS010000727.1:0-3273 GCA_049648155.1 Catalinimonas sp.
GTATTCGATCAGCCGGCAGTGCTCGGCCAGGTGTGCGGCCCCCAGCTTGTCGAGCTGCTCGCCGAGGTAGGCGCGGTCCACGCCCTTGATGACCAGCTTCGGCAGCTCGTCCCGGGTGTCGAGCAGGTGGGCGTAGGCACGCAGCACGCCGTTTAGGTTCTTGCGCCGCTCGCGGTTTTCCAAGAAGAGGTAGTAGCGCGGCGGCAAGTCGTAGGTCGCCCGCACCTGCCGCCGCTGCTCGGCAGAGGGGGGGCGGAAGAACGCCTCGCCGACGCCGTTGTGCGTCACCTGTAGGTCGCCGTCGTCCAGCTCCAGCGCCCGGGCGATGCGGCCCCGCTGGAAGTCCGAGACCGTCAGCAGCTTGTCGGCCTGCTTGGCGATCAGCGGCACCACCATGCGGCGGTAGAGGCTACCGAAGCGCTGGTAGGGCGTGCCGCTGCCGGGGCGCAGGGCGTGGTTCTGTTCCAGGTAGAGCACGTCGTGAATCGTCACCACCGTCCGGCCACGGTAGCGCAGCGGGGCCGTGTTGGCAGTACAGTGCAGCACGTCGAGCTGGTGCCGCTCGGCCAGGCGCGGCAGGTGCACCTGCTCCCAGTCGGGGTAACTCATGGCCTCGACCTCGACGGCGAAGAAGTTCAGCGCGTCGGGAAAGCAGGCCGCGTCCTCGTCGGGACGTACGAACACGAAGTACTGGTTCTCCTCGTCGATCTGTTGCAGGTGGCGAATCAATTCCAGGGCGTACACGTCCATGCCGTGCTTGTGCGGGCGAAACAGACGCCGCGCTTCAATACCAATTCTCATGCGATGGTTGTTTAGATACGTACGGCGGATCATCGAACGGCCGGCCGACGCGTCTTTTGACATATTACTTTTCTACGGGATATTCCGTGGCCGAATAGTACCATTATTGGCTATATGTTGTTACGGAAACTGCCGCCCCTTTCTTGCCTACGTAAGTAAGAACAGAGTCCCGGTGCTTTCCCACGAGTGGGGTCGGAGCAACGTGGAGACGTAACGGATTGAGGCCCAAGTAAACCAACGGCCCGGACCGCGCGTTCTGCCTACGTCCCACACACCGGCTAACCATCTTTTATGCTTGGATACAGATTTTCGCAGTACGTGCCGCCGCCCGACGAGGGGCAGAGCACGTTCGAGCAACTCAAAGACCTCTTCAACCAGTTGATCATCATGACCAACGGCGACGTGTCGGAGGCGCTCAACTGGCTCAGCCAACTCGACCAACGCTACAACCTGACCAACGACGACTACGGGATGGGTGACTTCATCGAAGAGATGAAGGAGAAGGGTCTGTTGGAAGAGAACCCCATCGACGGCGTGGTGTCGCTCACGGCCAAGAGCGAGGTCAACATCCGCCGCAGTGCACTCGAAGAGATCTTCGGCAAGCTGAAGAAGTCGCGCCGGGGCGGGCACCGCACGCCCTTCAGCGGCAACGGCGACGAGGACAGCGCCGACATCCGCCCGTATCAGTTCGGCGACACGCTCGACCAGATCGCCCTGACCGACTCGCTGCGCAACGCCCAGATCAACCACGGCATCGGCGACTTCCGCATGACGCAGGACGATCTGCAGGTGCGCGAAACGGAGTTGAAGACGCAGACCTCGACGGTGCTGATGATCGACATCTCGCACTCGATGGTACTCTACGGCGAAGACCGCATCACGCCTGCTAAGAAGGTGGCGATGGCCCTGGCCGAGCTGATCACGACCAAATACAAGAAGGATACGCTCGACATCATCGTGTTCGGCAACGACGCCTGGCAGGTGAAGATCAAGGACCTGCCCTACCTAGAGGTCGGCCCCTTCCATACCAACACGGTGGCGGGCCTCGAACTGGCCATGGACCTGCTGCGCCGCCGCAAGACGGCCAACAAGCAGATTTTCATGATCACCGACGGCAAGCCGACTTGCTTGAAGGAGGGCATCCGTTACTACAAGAATTCGTTCGGGCTGGACCGCAAGATCCTGAACAAGACACTCACGCTGGCGCAGCAGTGCCGCAAGCTGAAGATCCCGATCACGACGTTCATGATCGCCTCGGACCCTTATCTACAGGAGTTCGTAAAGGAGTTTACCAAGGTCAACAACGGCAAAGCGTACTACAGCTCGCTGCAGGGCCTCGGCGATTTCATCTTCGAAGACTACCAACGTAACCGTCGCAAACGCGTATGATCGGCCTGATTCGCTTCTTCTTTCTCTGGCGTCGCCGCCTCTGGCTCTTCCGCCAAGGCCGCAAGCTGGTCCTCTCCCTCATTGGTCGCGGCTCGGCGCGCGGCAAAGCTTCGGCGGTCGGTCAGGCCGCGCGGGCCGCTTACAAAGGCAACACACGCCCCTCGGTGCGCCGCGCGCTGGCCGGAGCGTTGGCCCGCCGCATGGTGCGCGCGGTGGCCAAGCGGCGGTAGGGAGCTTCGTTGACATTGCCTTTTACATACGGAAGCTCTTCTCTTTTTCGATAATTCATTGTCAACAAGCGGAGGTATTCGAAAGAAGCCGGTGTCTGGGGTGGCCAAGCCCTCTTTCTAAATTCTCTCATTTGAGATACTAAAAGCGCTTTGGGAGGACCGTCGCTTTCCACACCTCACAGGTTGGTATGATGAAGATATGTGCTAATATTTTGATGCTCTGGCTTCGGACGACGGTTGTCGGTTTTAGAGCGTGTTTGGATCTTGCTTCTGGAGTGAACGCCGCCAAATTTCGTTTTGAACGAGTTGAAAGGAGTGAGCGTAGCCCAAGCTACGTGATCGAAGAGCGAGGAAGTGCAGCATGAAATTTGGCAAGCACAGCCCAAACACGCTCTTAATGGTAGAACGGCTACATCACTCGGGAAGAGTTTGAGAGAATCGCGGTTTTTCACCACGCGTTCAACGGCTGCGATGAAGAAGAACTAGCGCATATGGCTTAGTAGGAAGACGTTTACGGGAGAAGACGATACGCTTTGGATAATCTTTTTCACCTCTGCACCAGAACAGCTAACCGTATAGCTATGGGAGTCGATGTCCAGATCAGAACGGTCAGTTGCTGCCTTGAGGGTCGGGGCGGTCAGTCACTCTCGTCGGGGTGGAGTCGCCATCGGAATTGGAAACAAACCTCCGCACGAACTTCAACCTCAACCCTGCGACCTGTCACTAATAAACCAATGGCATTCGGACACGAAAAGCTGGACGTATACCAAGCTGCCATTACCTACGTGGATTGGGCCTATCACTTTTGTGAGAACCTGAAAGGACATCGAAACACCCGAGATCAACTTTTGAG
>JBARYS010000728.1:0-6133 GCA_049648155.1 Catalinimonas sp.
ACGGTGACCTTCTTCGGCGGCTTCAACGTCGTGCCTGACGCTATTCCGGTCGACGGTGGTCTGGGCTTCCTGGCCCTCGCCGGTATCGGTGGTGTTGCTACCCGTCTGCGTCGCAAGAAGTAGTCACGTTTCGCACTTACCAAGTAAGAAGGACCGGCGCACCTACGGGTAGCCGGTCCTTTTTCTGTTTTTTTGCAACGTAAGTATTGTTATTATCCGTATTAGAGACTATTTTTAACTCTACAAATTCAATAATTGAGGTTCAGCGGGTATAATTCTTCTCTTCCCTCTGATTACAATCTATGTATAGTACCTACAAATGGCTCCTATGGACGCAGCGAGGGGCAGTTGCGCTGCTGGTCATCTTACTCGCTACCCAGTGTGTACCCCGTCGTAAGCTGATCTACCTTCAGGAAAATCCGGACAGCCCTATGTCGGCCGCCGCTGCCCCCCCGGCCGATGAGTATCGTATTCAGGTCGAGGACGTGATTGCGGTGGACGTTTTCAGCACCACCTCCGAAGAGTTTAACTTTCTAGTGCGGCAAGCGGGCAACAACCGGTTCCGTGTGGACACCGACGGCAACGTGAACCTACCCGTGATCGGGGACCTGATGCTGGTGGGCTTGACGTTGCAAGCTGCCGAGGATACGCTCACCCGACGCTTCGAGCCTTACCTCAGCGCTCCGCTCGTGCGCCTGCAATTGGTTACGCCCTTCGTGTTCACGCTGCTTGGCGAGGTAAGGAGCCCGGGGCGTTATCAACTGGAGGGAGAGCGGCTGTCGCTGCTGGAAGCGCTGGCGAACGGTGGAGACATGACGACGTTTGCCGACCGGTCCGCCGTCAGGATCGTGCGGCGCGACGAGTACGGTGTTCGCCGCATTGAGGAGGTCAACGTTCTGGATAGGAGCCTACTGACTCACGAAAATTACATGCTCCGCTCGGGCGACGTGGTCATCGTCGACCCGTTGCGTGCACAAACTTTCAGGACCAACCAGCTCGGGACCTTTAGTATTGTTACCGGTGTTCTCACCACCATTGTGTCCCTCACGTTCATATTGGTCAACCTAAATAGGCTTTAGTCAATGACGAACTCGCCAAATCCCGGAGGAGGTAACCCCACGGTAAACCCCATGCTGCTGCTGCGCAACGTGCTTAGGGTCACGCTGAAGAGGTGGTATTTCGTGCTGGCCAGTGTGTTGATCTGCCTAGCGGTCGCTAAGTTTTACAACCGCTACGCGGTTCCCAACTATGAACTTTCAGCTACGATTCAGGTAAATAAGTCCGACAATTCGCTGGATCCGATGGAGCTGATCTTCAACCGCTCCGGGAAGGCCCAAGGCGGCAAGTTGATGGATGAAACGGTACTACTGACCTCCATTCCGCTGATGCAGGAGACCGTCTCACACCTCGACTTCACCGTCACTTACTACAGAGACAACCCGCTGGGTCCGGTTGAGCTTTACAAAGACTCGCCAATCCAGTTGAAGATCGACACGTCGTCGACCGCAATTCCTTTCAGAGAGACGTGGCGCTGCCGATACAGCAACAACGAGCGGTACGAAATTGAGAACGAACGCGGCACGTGGGGCGACCTTCTCTTCGGAGAGGTAGTGAACGTCGAAGGGTACGCGTTCACGATCAAACTGAAAGAACCCGTTCAGGCGGAACCAAGGGAGATTCTCTTCCGCGTCAATCGGCTCGACGACCTCGTTTCAACTTACCGGAAGAAGCTTCAGGTGAGGCAGATCTTCGAGCAGTCGAACGTGTTTAACCTGACCGTGGCGGGCCAGAACGTCAGCAAGGAGGAAGACTTCCTCAACATGCTGCTGCAAAAGATCATCGAGATGAACATGGCGAGCAAGCGCACTCAGTCGGACCGCACTGCCGAGTTTCTCGAACAGCAGTTGGGCGAAAACTCCGACTCTCTGAACTTGGTAGAGGGCGACCTGGCGCGCTTTAAGCATGAGATTGTGCCGGTCAACCCGAACATGGAGGGTGGTCAGATCTACGCCAATATCCAACTGCTTGAGCAAGAGAAGGCCAACATCCGGCTCAGTGATAAGTACTACGAATATCTGGTCAATACGCTCAACAACGCTGCGGCCGACGACAACATCGTGGCCCCCTCGGCGATGGGGGTGGAAGACCCGCTGCTGAGCAACATGATTTCGCGGCTGGTGGAGATGCAGCTTCAGGTGCGACTACTCCTGAACGAGAACAAGGGGCAAAACCCGGTGGTACAAGAGAGTATGCGCACCATCAGCGGCCTTAAGGACAACATCCTGAGTAGTGTCCGCAACCAACGCTCGGCGAACGACATTCGGTTGCAAGACTTAAATCGGAGAATCGGTAGCTACCAGACGTCACTCAATCAGATGCCGGAGGCCGCGCGAGAGCTGGTCAACATTGAGCGTGAGTACCGTGTAAATGAGGAGCTTTACCTCCTACTGATGCAGAAGAGGCTGGAAGCAGGCATCTCGTCGGCGGCCGTCTCTTCCGACTACCGGATCGTAAACCGGGCCTACATCTCAGGGGGTCAGTTCAACAGTCCCCTCCGGAATTACCTGGTAGCCATCTTCTTGGGCCTGTTCGTGCCGATTGGAATTATCGGCGGGCTCTCGCTGATGAATGATCAGATCGAGAGCAAAGAGCAAGTTCAGGCCGTCACCCCGCTGGCCATCATGGCCTCTTTGCCGCACTCGTCGAAGAGAAGGGATAACAGTGGCGAGGTCAAGGATGCCTTCCGCTTACTGCGGGTGCAGATGCGTGCCCTGCCATACGCCCACCAAGCCGTCATGATCACGTCGGCCGGAGTCGGCGACGGTAAGACGTACGTTTCACGGGGCTTGGCGCATAGCCTGGCGCAAAACGGCCACCGGGTGCTGCTGATAGACGCCGATCTGAGGAAGCAGTCGATCTACGCCCGTGCCGATGAGTTTGGTCTGAGTAGCTGCCTGCGGGGTGAGAGTACGCTCTCCAAAGCCATCGTCCAGCACGAGGCCGGTTATTCGTTGCTACCTTCGGGTCCCATGATCGATAACCCGGCGGAGCATCTGGCCAGCGAACGTATGGGGATGCTCATGAAGGGAACGCGTGAAGCATTCGACTACGTGCTGATCGACACCCCTCCCACCGGCATCTTCTCCGACGCCCTCGAAATACTCAGCTTGGTAGAGCACACCTTCATCGTGGTGAGGAGAGGTCACACCCACCAGAGCATCTTGCAAAACAGCAGCGACAAGTTCAAGACGTTGGGCGTCAAGCGCATCACTTTAATATGGAACGACGTCCGCGACAAGGCAGTTAGCGAAGGCTACGAGAAGTATTACAAGAGGGCCAAAGTTTAGGGGCAAAAAGGCGCGTATCGAAAGATCATTCCTGCGGCCATCGACCCGCTATCATAGATAAAACGTCATGAAAGGTAACCGTCAGTTCAACTTGTTTATTCTCAAGGCCGCCGCCTTGTTCGTGATCTGGCAAGTGCTCTACTTCTTCTGGATCAATCCTTCCACGGGGCTCGAGATGTGGCTTACCAGCCGGACGGCGGCCGTCTCTACGCAGGCTATGCAGTGGGTGGGCTACGACGCTCACTACTTCGACGTTCCGGGTGAAACGGGAAACCAGTCGGTCAGCCAGATTTATCTGGACGGCAGGCCCCTGCTGGGGATCGCCGACTCTTGCAACGCCCTGACGTTGATCATGCTGTTCGTTGGCTTCATCATTGCCTACCCCGGCCCACTAAACCGGAAGATTTGGTTCATCGTGGGGGGCAGCTTGCTGATCTTTTTCGTCAATGTGACCCGGGCACTCACGTTGATCTTCAACTTCATGTATTCGAAGTCTACGTTCGACTTCAACCATAAATACACGTTCACCATCTTGGTGTATCTCTGCGTGTTCGGCCTCTGGATGCTTTGGGCGAAGCGATACGGTACAAACCTCCGCTCGACGTGATCAGAGACGTCCTTCAAGGTAACCGAGTCTCCCTCGTGGGAGGTGTGGCGTTGTTCGTGCTGCAGTTCGTGTACTTTCAGTTTCAGAACAGCCTCTCCGAGGCCGTAGCGCCGCTCGTATCCGGCATCCGCTTCCCCGGGTTGGATCAACCCGAGAACCTGCTCAACCTGTTGCACGTCGCGGTACACGCCGTGTTTTCCATCTTCGTGATCGAGCTTCTCTACCAAAAGAAGCACAACACGTGGTTCGTGGTGAAGATGAGTGTCGGTCTGGCGGCCCTTTACATCGCCTGCAACCTGGCCTCGAAGCTGCTGGCCGCGCCGGTGCTGGATACCATCTCGACTAAGATTCTGTTCTTCATCGCTTCGCCGTTCAAGACGATCTTCTCAATTCCCGCCCTGCTCCTTACGCACGACGAGTCGTCCCCCTCCGACCCTCCGCCAAAAGAGGGCCAGGAGCGCGCCCAACGTCCCGCCGAGAGTGTTGAGTAGCACGTCGTCGACGTCCAGGTTGCCCGTACGGGTCGTCCACTGCACCACCTCCACCAGCGTGCTCAGGGCAAAGGCGACGGCCGTGACCCGACCGACCGACCACCGATACCATAGCACCAGCCAAAACCCGAGCGGCACAAACAGCAGCACGTTGCCGGAGAGCTGAAAGATCGCCTCGCGTATTTGGCGCGAACCGTTGCCTTTTTCCAGTATCTGCCCCAGGTATAAGTTGACGGTGCGCAGCAGATGCCAGTTCTCCACGCGCGTGGCCTGCGGATCCAGACGCGCCGCGTGATCAGCGAAGGGCAGATACCCGAACAGCAGCAAGCCGCACGTGGCCAGGTAGGCCCCCATCAACCACGTCCGCACAGACCGCTTCCTCGCCGTCATCGTGTTATCGATCTTTTATGACCCGTGCCGGACTCCCGATGCAGATCTTGCCCGGGGGCAGGTCGCGAAACACCGAGCTGCGCGCACCTACCACCGTGCCCCGCCCCACGGTAACGCCCGGCCCTACGTAAACGTCCGTGGCGAGCCAACACTCGGCCTCGATCGTGACGGGTTGCTGGTAGATAGCAAACGTCGGGTCTTGGTGGTCGTGCGAGCCGGTGCACAGGTACGAGCGCTGTGAGACCACCGCGTGCCGCCCGACGTGGATCGGCCCGAGGCTGTAGAGCACCACGTCGTCGCCGATCCAGGCGTGATCTTCGATGGTCACCTTCCAGGGGTACGTGACCCGGCAGGTAGGACGCAGCAGGACGCCCCGCCCCACCCGCGCGCCGAACAGCTTCAACAGCCACCGCCGCCAACCATAAAGGAACTGCGGAGAGGGGCGAAACAACACCGCCTGCACGACCCACCACAACTGCACCTGCCAGGCGGGTCTTCCCCGAAAGTCGGCGGGCATCCGGAAGCGGTCTAGCTGTTGGTAGGGAGGGCGTTGGGCAGAAGCAGATGTTAACGGTTGCATAATGTGTCGGCCCTACTTTAGTGCGGGTTCTTTTGCTTGCGGAAGCGCAAGCTGCTCTTTCTGCCGGGCTTCGTACACCTTGGCATCAACCAGAAAACGGAACCAGCAGCCCTGTAAGAAGTGGAAGATCAGCCCCTCCGGCCCGTCGAGGAAGCCCAGGCGGATGAAGTAACGATAACCGAAGTAGACGAAGCTCCGCGCGAACAGGGGCGTACGCTCGAACACCTGGTTCTTCAGCCATCGCCGGCGTTGCACCGGATTTCCGTTCCACTTGGCTACCACCTCACCGGGGTCGTTCCGGCTCATGATGCCCGCCGCCTCTTGCGTTGCCCACTTATTGTGCGACAGGATGAACTTGTCCAGGCTGTCGGTCAGCACGTTGATGATGTCTCGCTTGTAGATAATCGTCTCTCGCCCCGTGCAGATAAAGTGTTGGTCGTACGCTTTTTCTTCGCAGTGCCCCATACCCACGCGGTAAAGGCGGGCGTGGTAGTTGTTGGGATAGTGCGCGCCGTACTTAATCCACCGCCCCATGAACACGGCGCGGCGTGGAAAGAGGAAACCATCGTGGTGGGCCGTCTGCGCCGGAAACTCGCGCTGCAACCAAGTGCGCAGTTCGGGCGTGAGGCGCTCGTCGGCATCGAGGTGAAACACCCACTCCGTATCTAGTGGAATGTTCTGTTGTGCCCAGTTGCGCTGCTGGGCGTAGTTGACGAAC
>JBARYS010000729.1:0-3899 GCA_049648155.1 Catalinimonas sp.
CCGTACGAGTGGCCCACCAGCACCAGCCGCCCGGGCCGCTCGCGCGCCACCACGGCCTCCAGCGCCGCCACTTGTGCATCGAAATCGGGGGCGGGGTCGCCGTAGTCGCTGAAGCCGTAGCCGGGGCGGTCGAGGCTGATGAGACGGGCGTCGGCCAGCAGCGGGCCGTGGGTCAGGTAGGGTGTAAACTCGTCGAGGTCGCCGGGTGCGCCGTGCACGAACAGCACCGTCGGGCCGCGCGCGGTGTCGCCCGCCACGGCGTAGCGCACCCGCCCCTCGCCGGAAGCAACGTAGTGCGTCACCACCGGCACGTCCTGCGCCCGGTACTTGTCGGCGAGCGCGTCGTCCTTGATGCGCATCTGCACGCACCCCGTGGCGAGGCTCCAGAGTACGCCCCATAAAACCACTGACCTAACCAAATTCATGATGCCCGTAACTTACGACGATTGGTGGCCTGGTCTTTTGGTTTTCTAATCTGCTGACTGCTTGGTTTTCTGACGGACCGACGCGTGTGCGTTGGTCGCGCAACCAAAGGATGCGCCTGCCATTAAAAGTCTAAGAGACCAATCAGCCAAAAGACCAGTAGAACAAAAGCCCAGACAATTAAGTAATCAAGCAACCAAGTAACTCAGTAAGCCGGCAACCAACTAATGATGCAGCCCCGCCGCCCCCGTCGTAATCGCCGTACGCCCGTGCTGCGCGATCTGACCGAAGAGACGCACCTGCGCGTGCAGGATTTGATCTTTCCCCTCTTCCTAATCGAGGGAGACAATCAGGCCGTCGAGGTGGCTTCGATGCCGGGTATCTACCGCTACTCGCCCGACCGGCTGCTGGACGAGATCGGTAGCTGCCTGGAGATGGGCATCCGTGCGTTCGACGTGTTTCCGAGCTTGCCGGAGTCGAAGAAAGACCCGCTGGCGACCGAAGGGCACAACCCCGAAGGGCTCTATCTGACCACGCTGCGGCGCATCAAGGAGCAGTTTCCCGACGTGTGTTTGATGACCGACGTGGCGATGGACCCGTACTCGTCGGACGGTCACGACGGGCTGGTGCGCGACGGGAAGATTTTGAACGACGAGACGCTGGAGATTCTGGGCCGCATGGCGCTGGAGCAGGCCCGCGCCGGGGCCGACGTGCTGGGCCCTTCCGACATGATGGACGGCCGCGTGGGCTACCTGCGCACCTTGCTCGACGGGGAGGGCTTTACTGACGTGAGCATCATGTCGTACACCGCCAAGTACGCCTCGGCGTTCTACGGGCCGTTCCGCGACGCGCTCGAATCGGCTCCCAAGTTCGGCGACAAGAAGACCTACCAGATGAACCCCGCCAACCGCCGCGAGGCACTCGTCGAGGCCGAACTCGATTTTGAGGAGGGGGCCGACGTGATGATGGTCAAACCCGCCCTGAGCTACCTCGACGTGATCCGCGACCTGAGCGAGGCCTTTCCGGTGCCCATCGCGGCCTACCACGTCAGCGGTGAGTACGCCATGATCAAGGCCGCCGACGCGCGCGGCTGGCTCGACGGCGAGCGCATCATGGCCGAGACGCTGCTGAGCATCCGCCGGGCGGGGGCCAAGATCATCCTCACCTACTTCGCCAAGGAGTTCGCCGCCTGGGCCAAGCGCGGGTGATGTTCGCACGTGCGGACGAACGTAAAAAGCCCCCGCCGGTATGCCGGTGGGGGCTTTTTGCTCGGGTGGAGAGGGCTAGCCCTCCGAGCGCTTGTCGGCGGGCACCCCGTCGATGCGCTGCGCTCGGTAGTAGTATTTGTAGCCGGTGAGCTTGCCGATCTCTTGTTCGTCGAGGAGCTTCCAGTTGCCGGTGATGGTGCTCTCGTCGGGCATGGGTTGCAGCGAACCGCGGATGGTGACGTTTTGCCCCCGCTCGATCTTGTAGCGCCCCTCGATGGGCGTGCCGGGTGTGGCGACCTCTTCCAGGTAGACGGGCATCATCTGCCCTTCGCCGGTTTCGACCATGAAGACGGCGTCGCCCATCACGTCGCCGACGGTCACTTCGACCGGCGGCTCGGTGGGTTCGTCCTTCGGGGCGGTCGCCGCGCGGCGGGCCTTGGCCAGCAGGATCGACTCGGCGATAAAGACCACCTCACCGTCTACGATGTCGATGTCAATAAACGACTCGGCTTTGAGGTTACCCTCGCCGATCACCCCGAGGCGTCCCGAGATCTGGGCCACTTGCCCTTCGCCGAGCTTCCCGCCGCGAATCTCGGTGTTCTCGTTCACCACCACGGGCATCTCGTCCACGACGAGCGATTCGTTGCCCAGCATCTGCTCGACCTCGCCGCTGAAGGTGATGCGCTGGTCTGAGTACATGGCGGGATTCTCGCGAATCTCTTCGACGGTGGCCGTCAGGTTCTGTTCGGCCTGCTCGCAGGCGGCCCCAAGCAACAGGAGGGTAGAAAGAAGGGTAGTAAGGCGGTACATGGGAGAGAGGGTTAAGTAAAAATGGCCGGAAGTGGCCGACCGTATATGATGGGTGTACGGACGTGCGCCCAGGCTGTTCGTCCGCCGCCGGCGGTTGCGCCCGGGCTGGATAACTTGCGCCACCCCACACCATCCGCCCTTTCCCGTGCCCGCCCCTTCTCCGCAGCCCATCAAAGTGTTGGTCGTCAGCGACTACCGCAGCTTCCACACCGTACGTCCCGAAGCCGAAATCTTTATCGGGCTGGCCGGCATGACGCCCCCGGGCGCGTTCGAGGTGACAGTGATGACGACGGCCGCCGCTGCCTACGCGCCTCGCTTTGAGGCGGCGGGCGTCCGCGTGATCGACTTCCAGCCTCAAAGCAAATTCGACCCTAGTGAGAGTGGCCGCATCCGTGAGGAGCTGGTGCGCGGCGACTACGACGTCCTGCAGCTTTACAACGGTAAGGCCATCGTCAACGGGCTGCGGGCGGCGCGTGGCCTGCCCGCAAAGGTGGTGCTCTATCGGGGCTACACGGGCCACGTGCACTGGTACGACCCCACGGCTTACCTGAAATACCTGCACCCGCGCGTCGATCGGGTCGTGTGCAATTCGCGCGGCGTGGCCGAGATGTTCCGACGGCAACTCGGCTTCGCCGCTCACAAGGCGGTGGTGATCCGGAAGGGCCACCGGTTGGCGTGGTACGAGGACGTCGCACCCCTCGATCTGCCGACCGAGCTGGGGCTGCCTCCGGACGCATTCGTGGTGAGCTGCACGGCCAACAACCGCCCCATGAAGGGCGTGCCCGATCTGCTGAGTGCCTTTGCCCAACTACCCGCCGACCTGGCCCACGTGCACCTGCTGCTGATGGGGCGCGACATGGATACCCCTGCCAACCGCCGTCTCTTGGCCGGAACGCCCGCCGCCGACCGCGTCCACTTCCTCGGCTTCCGGCCCGACGCGCTGCGCATCGTGGCGGCGTCCGACGTGTTTGCGCTGGCCTCCATCAAGGGCGAGTCGATCACTAAGTCGGTCATCGAAGCGATGGCGCTCGGCGTGACGCCCCTCATCACGTCCATTCCCGGAAATTGGGAGCTGGTGCTGCCCGGGCGGAGTGGACTGGTGGTGCCCCCGCACGCGCCCGCCGCCTTCGCCGAGGCGCTGACCCGCCTCGCCCGCGACCCCGCCCGGTGTGCCGAGATGGGCCGCGCCGCCCGCCGCCGCGTCGAGACGCACCTGAACCACAAAACGACCGTCGAGCAGTACGCGGCGCTCTACCGTGAGTTGGCCGACGAGCGCCGGGGGGCGGCTTGATGGGGGACAAGGCTTACGGAGTCGCAAGGCAGTCTTTGTAATGAAAATTCTCCAAAGGCTCCGAGACGATGACTTCGAGCCTTTGGAGGGTTGCGAGGGAGGTGATCGCAAGTCGTGGTTTAGCCTCTTACCCCGCGCGCAACTGCTCCCTCAGTTCCAGGTAAGGC
>JBARYS010000730.1:0-2082 GCA_049648155.1 Catalinimonas sp.
CCGCAGGGCCGCGACGCGTCCACCTGTTCGAGCGACCAGCCGCCCTCGGCCTTCAGCGCGTCGTCGTACCACGCGTCCGAGTATTCTACCCGGTGGATGAGCGTACCGGCTTCGTTGCGCAGTTGCAGCGCCTCGCCGTCGTTGCGCAGCGAGGGGAAGCTGCTCACGCCCAGCGTAGGCCCGAATGCGCTAAACGACCCCACGCTGCCGGTGCCGCAGAGGATCACGTAGGCGTCCGGCAACAGCGGGTAGGGCGGCAGCGTCGTGGTGGTGCCGCCGTCGGCGAGCAAGACCCCGCCGAGTTCGAGCAGGTCGCCGGTAGCGTTGTATAGTTCGAGGTACTCGGCTTCGGGCAGCCCTACGGCCGGTTCGGGGTCGGCCATGATCTCGTTGATTAGCACCTCGAAGCGCCCCGGCGGGCGGCCACTGCCGAACGTGGCCGAAGTGTCCGGCAACACGTTGCCGGAGCAGTCCGATACGTCGCCGACCGTGACCGTGTAGAGTCGTCCCGCCGGCAGGGACTCGGCGAGCAGCAGTTGCACCGTCCGTAAACCCGCCCCCGGCACCACGCGCCGCACTTGCCCGGCGGGCAGCAGTTCGTATCGTCCACTCAGGAGAGTAGTCTCGCTCAACACCTCGCTGAAGCGGAGGCGTAGCGTATCGCCGCCGACGAGCGCGGCGTCCAACAGGGCGGGTGGCGTTTGGTCGGGCGTATCGTCGAAAGTAGCGTTTTGTTGCCCGGGCGTGCCGCCGCGCTCGTCGGTCGAAGCGCGCCAGTTGTCTCCGCCCCGGCAGGGCTCAAAGGGGTTGACGCGCTCCAACGCCCAGCCACCGTCGGCCTTCGCTTCGTCGTCGTACCAATCGTCCGAATAGTCCACGCGGTCCAGCACGGTGCCACCGGCGGTGCGCAGTTCGAGCGTCTCGCCGTCGTTGCGTAGCGAAGGGAATCCCGAAACCCCCAGCGTGGTACCGAAGGCGGCGAAGTCTTCCACACTGCCGGTGCCGCAGAGGATCAGGTGCTGCCCCGCCGCGAGTTGGTAGGGCGGCAAGGTTATTTCCCCGTTACCATCGGCGAGTACCAGCCCGCCGAGTTCGAGCAGGTCGCCGCCGGCGTTGTAGAGTTCGAGGTACTCCTCCTCGGGCAGCCCTACGGCCGGTTCGGGGTCGGCCATGATCTCGTTGATGAGCAGTTCGGCCCCTTCCGGCACCCGCCCCAAGCCAAATTGGACAGCACCGTCGTCGATAGGATTACCCGGGCAGTCCGTCACCCCACCGGTGCGCACGGTGTAGAGCACACCCGCCCGGACGTCCGGCACCACGAGGTCGACGGCCGAAAAGCCCGGGTGTGGCAGCACACCCGCTACCGTCAGGGGCGGGTCGAAGGTGTAGGTGCCCCGTACGAGCGACAGGCTGTCCATCCCTTCGCTGAAGTGGAGGCGGAGCGTATCGCTCCCGATTAACTCGGCGCGCAGCAGGGTGGGCGGCGTCCGGTCGGGCGTATCGTCGAAGACCGAATTTAGCTGTCCGGGCGTGCCGCCGTCCGGGTGGGTAGCGGCGCGCCAGTTGGCCGCTCCACCGCAAGTGGCAGAGGGGTTGATCTGTTCGAGCGACCAGCCGCCGCCGTCCTTTGCTTCGTCGTCGTACCAGTCGTCGGTGTACGACACGCGGTCCAGTACGGTACTGTCGGTGCCGATCAGCGTGAGCGCCTCGCCGCCGTTGCGCAGGTTGGGAAGCGACACGCCGAGGACCGGACCGAACGTCTGCAACTCCGCCACCGCCGCCGTGGCGCAGAGGGTGACGTAAGCGCCGCTGTCGAGGCGGTAGTCGGGCAGCGTTATTTCGCCGAGTTCGTCTTGCAGGCGGACGCCCCCGAGTTCGACGGCCCGCCCGGCGGCGTTGAACAACTCCACGTACTCGCGCGCGGGCAGCGCCACCGGGGGCGTCGGGTCGACCATCAGCTCGTTGAAGACCAACTGCCGGAAGCCCGGCACGAACGGAGGCGACCAGACAAAGGGCGCAGATTGCGGCGGCGCGGCATTTCCGGCGAGGTCGGTAGCGTTGATCACGGTGAGCACGTAGCGC
>JBARYS010000731.1:0-2334 GCA_049648155.1 Catalinimonas sp.
CGGTGCGGACGTTCCGGTGATCGCGAACGGTCAAGCCCTGCCGCCGACCCCGGCCGCCGATGTGCCCGTGGCGCTGGTGGTGGAGGACAACGCCGACCTGAGCCGCCTGCTGGGCGACATCCTCACGCCTCACTACCGGGTGCTGACGGCTCACGACGGCCACCAGGGCGAACGCATGGCCACCGAGCACGTGCCCGACGTGGTGATCACCGACGTGATGATGCCCGGCCAGGACGGCTACGCGCTCTGCCACGCGCTGAAGACCAACCCGAAAACGAGCCACGTGCCGGTGCTGATGCTGACCGCCAAGGCCGGTCATGACCACAAGCTGGAGGGCCTCACCCAGGGGGCGGACGCCTACCTGACGAAGCCCTTTGCCGCTGAAGAACTGCTGCTGCACGTGCGCAACATCGTGGAGGGCCGCCGCCGCATGTGGTCGCACTTCCAGTCGCTCGACCTGAGCCTGGTGACGGAACTGGACGTGGCCTCGGCCGACGACACGTTCCTGCAGGCCGTGGTGCGCACCGTGAAGGAGAACCTGGACAACGAACACCTCTCGGTCGACGACGTGGCCCGTGCCGTGGGCTTCAGCCGCTCGCAGTTGCACCGCAAGCTGAAGGCGCTCACCGACCGCTCGACGAGCCAGTTGATCGCCGAAATCCGCCTGAACGAGGCCCGCCGCCTGCTGGAACGCAACGTGGGGACGGTCTCGGAAGTGGCCTACGCGGTGGGGTTACGTCAACCTCTCTTACTTTACAAAGTGTTTCAAGGAGCGCTTCGGCGTGCTGCCGAGCAAGGTGCCGGTGGAGTGACTCCGGTGCGTATTGAAGATGCTTTTTGCCGACCTCATGCCCGCCCACCACGCCGCCCTCGCGCACGTCCGCCGCTACGCCGAAACACGACGGGAAGCCGCCGTAAGCATCATCGAGAACGTGCTGCGCATGTCGAACGTCGCTCCGGCGGACTTCGCGGCGGCCGTCGAGACAATCAAAACCCACGCGCGCGTGGCGCTGCACTTTCACCCGGACCGCATCGGCCCGACGGGCGAGACGGTGGCGGCGGGTTTACGCCGAATCGGCACCTACCAGAGTCAGTTCACAACGGGCCTGTCGAACGGCAAACTCTCGCCGGAGCCGGACGGCCCCCGTGCCCGCTGGGAGAGCGGTTTGTTTGGTGAGGCGTACCGCGACGCGCCCCCTGCCGCCCGCCCGAAGTACGGAGCGCTGCACCTGATGCGCTTTCCCGACGGCCCCTGTCCGCGTTTCGGCTCGTGCTATTTCCTGCTGCGGCCCGACGTGACGACACGCTGTACGTTGAGCTACGGCGATTCGTACCGCGACCCGCGCGAACGGGGTACGCTCGACGCCCCGGACGACGTGCTGGCCGCCCTGCTGACCGACGCCTTTGAGCGCGACGCTGTGTTGGGGATGCCCGGTGTGCGCCCCGCCGCGCTGGTCGGGCACCTGGGGCGACTGGAACAACCCTTTGAGGTGAGCGGAGCGCCCGGCCGCAACCTGGATCACTACGTCGAGGCGCAGGTGCACGGTCCGGTGCGGCTATGGGAAGACGTCGAGACGCTGGTGGCGGACCCTTCTTTCCGGAATACCGAAGTGGAAGAGGAGCTAGTCGTGCTCTGCCGGAACCACGAGATCGATTTGCGCTACCACGCCGGCTACCGGATGGACGCGGCCGACGTGCCGACCGACTTTCGCGGTCCGACCATGCCCGCCCTGGCGCGACGCGTGGCCCACGAAGGGCGGATCGACGCGCACCAGATCGGCGTGGCGGCCGCCAGGGTGATGGGCAACCCCGAACGTTGGGGAGATCCGACCGTGGCGCTGCAAGAACTGAAACTGCTCTGGCACGTGCTGGTGCGGCATGGGCGACCTCAGGCGTAAAAGAGCAGCGTCAAGAATTGACGCGTTCAATGTGCTCGCGGATTCCAGCGCCACGTTATCCCCGGAACCCGATTCGTGGGTGGAGAGTAGGCGTGAATACGAACTTATTGCTGCTGTTTGAGGGCGTCAAAACCGAACGAAAAGTCGAGGCGTACTTCGGGGTAAGAACGCTGCTCTCCGTTGAACTGCTGAACGTGTGAACTCACGTCTGCTTTTATGGCCACCGTTTTGATCTGACGATAGACGAGACCCAGGGAGAGCTTGGAAAACTGACCGTTGTCCGTGATGCCCGCCTCATTATCGCCTCCAAACGTCTTGTCGGCAATCACTTCCAGGTAGGCGTTTGGGCCACCGCTTGGCGCGGGCAGAGCGCCGGCAGCAGCGCGAAAAAAGGTAGATAGTTCATAGCGGCAAAATGATGTAACGGGCAGCACCC